>CAXBGV010000069.1:0-10767 GCA_963975235.1 uncultured Flavobacterium sp.
GAATTCAGATCCAATACCAAATTCACTCTCGACATATATTTTTTCTTTATGTGCTTCGATAATGTGCTTTACGATAGCCAAACCAAGGCCTGATCCACCCTCTGATCGAGAGCCACTTTTATTCACCCTATAAAAACGTTCAAATAAGCGCGGTATGTTTTGTTGTTCTATTCCTTCTCCGTTATCACTTATACGAATGAGTACTTTTTCTTTAGTCAAATTGATAACAGCTACTTCAGTAAGTCCCTTCGACTTGCCATACTTTATTGAATTTACAAGTAAGTTTTCGACAATTTGCTGAATCCTATCTTTGTCTCCTCGAACAAAATTAGGATGTACGGGACTATTCTCAAAAACCCAAGAAATTTTCTTTTTATCAGCCTTCATTTCTAATAAGTCAAAAACATTTTGAATCAGTTCGACGATATCAAAATCTGTATATTCTAAATTTAAATCACCAGACTCTAGTTTGGTAATCATATCTAAATCTTCTACGATATAAATAAGGCGCTCCACCCCTTTTTCGGCTCGCTTGAGGTATTTTTTGCGAATCGCTTTATCCTCCATAGCTCCATCAAGCAAAGTAGAAATATATCCTTGCACAGTAAATAAAGGCGTTTTTAACTCATGTGAAACGTTTCCTAGAAATTCACGGCGGTACTCTTCTCTTACTTGTAGCATTTCGATTTCCAGTTTTTTATCGGTTGCAAATTTCTTAACCTCTCTACTTAACGTTTCCATATCCGTAGTTATAGGTTGGTTTATTAAGGAACTTGACTCCAAAAGAGATACATCGTCGTAGATTTTTTTTACTCGTCGGTAAATAAAACGCTCCACACGATATTGCAACACGATAAAAGAAAATGTATAGATTACTAGAATAAAAATAATTTCGAATAACAGCAGACTTTTGAAGGTATAGTTAAACAACGACATCAACAAAAGAACAACAAAAGCAGTAGAAAAAACGCTGATATACAAAGCAGACTTTACTGCAAACTTATACGTTTTTTTAAAATTAATTTTCATTTCTGTATTTAAGATTTAAAGTACGAGACAACGATTTAGATAGCGTCGTTTTTAGAATTGTATTGTTGTTATACTTCAAATTTATAACCAACACCTTTGATGGTTTTAAATAAGTCTTCTCCAATTTTTTCGCGAAGTTTTCTAATATGAACATCAATCGTTCTGCCACCAACTACTACTTCGTTACCCCAAACTTTATCTAAAATCTCATCACGCTTAAAAACCTTTCCTGGTTTAGAAGCCAATAAATAAAATAACTCGAACTCTTTTCTGGGAAGCGCAATTTCGATATTGTCTTTTACTATTTTATACTCTTCGCGATTAATTTCAATGCCACCCACATTGAGTGTCTCGCTATTTTGTTCTTTTTCTTTTAACCTTCGTAATAAGGCTTTCACTTTACTTACCAATAATTTTGGTTTTATAGGCTTAGTAATATAATCATCTGCACCTGCATCAAAACCAGCTACCTGTGAGTAGTCCTCACTTCGAGCTGTTAAAAACGTAATTAGAACGTTGTTTAATTCTGGGATTTTTCTAATATTCTCACAAGCCTCCATTCCGTCCATTTCTGGCATCATTACATCCATAATGATCAAATCAGGCACTTCTTTTTTAGCTTTTGCAACAGCTTCCTTACCGTTGGTTGCAGTAAAAATTTGGTACCCTTCTTGAGTCAAATTATAACCAACAATTTCTAAAATATCTGGTTCGTCATCTACCAGTAAAATTTTCGTGTTTTTCTTTTTCATAAGGAGCAAATTTAACATTGCATTGGTAAATGTAATAATAAATGAATTGTTAAAATAACGTATTAACCATAATTTAATTTCATAACATTATCATAATACTAAAGACATATAATGATAACCTCGAGATAACTTGTACTTAATATAATCGCCATTACTTTGCAAAAAATTTAAACACACATGAAACTTAAATTATTTATTGTAACACTTTTCATTAGTACACTTTCATTTGCACAGACCAAAGGAACCATAACTGGGGTACTAACAGATAAAGATTCAAACAACGAAACATTACCTTTTGCAAACGTAATTTTAAAGGGTACTCCTATAAATGCGACAACAGATATTGATGGAAAATATACGATTGCTGCTCCAGCTGGAAGTTATGTGATTCAATTTAGTTTTATAGGCTACGAATCAGTTGAAATTCCTGTGACTGTAGTAAGTGGTCAAACAATTACAATCAGTAAGGCATTGGGTTCATCAAGCTATAAACTAGACGATGTTATTATTAGAACAACTGTTAACAAGCAAAAAGAATCGGCTTTATTATTAGAGCAAAAAAATGCTGTTGAGATAAAACAAAGCATCGGTGCGCAAGAACTAGCTAGAAAAGGGGTAAGTGATGTTGCCTCTGCGGTTACGAAGGTTAGCGGAGTCTCTAGACAAGAAGGATCTGGAAGTGTTTTTGTGAGAGGCCTTGGAGATCGCTATAATGTTACAACTTTAAACGGCTTACCTTTACCTTCCAATAATCCCAAAAACAAAAATATTTTACTAGATATTTTCTCTACCGATATCGTAGAGTCAGTAGGAATTAGTAAAACTTTTGAATCTCAAAACTATGCTGATTTTGCTGGAGCTAACGTAGATATCGTATCAAAAAAAATGACGGGTTCTCCATTTATTCAAGTAGGTGTAGGTGCAGGTACAAACTCAAACGTAGCTAAGTTAGACAAATTTTACCTTCAAGATGGACCTTCATACTTTGGCTTCAATAAAATTAGTGCCCCAAGTAATCCTTTGTTACCTTACAACTATGGTACAAGTTGGGATAAACAAGAAAGAAAAAACACTTTAAACAACAATATTTCTTTATCTGCGGGAAAAAAATTCGATGTAGGTGCTAACAGTTCTATAAGCACTTTTATTACTGCCGGATTTGATGCTGAAAACAGATACAACGAAGGAATTTATAGAACAACCATTACTGCTCAAGGTGCTGCCAATACTGATCTATTTAGAAAATCATATCAATTCAACACAAACTCTACCGTAATGGGTACAGCTGATTACAAAATCAACAAAAACAACTCCATATTATTTACTACCTTATTCTTAAACTCTACCACACAAGATTATAGTGAATATGAAGGATTCAATATTGAGTTCTCAGGATTAGACCAAATTGGTTTTATAAAACGTGGAACTTTTGATAAAACACAATTAATTGTAAACCAATTATTAGGTAAACACAAATACAATGAAAGAATAACAGCAAACTGGGGTCTTGGATACAGTATTTTAGACAATACTATTCCGGATCGTATGCAAAATACTTTCGTTCCTTCAAGCGATGGATCTACCGACTATACTTTTTTCAAAAATTCAAGTATAAACAATCACCGTTATTACCAAGGTTTGACTGAAAAAGAGTGGTCAGCAAATATTTCTGGTTCGTATAATTTTGTTAAAGTAGATGAAGACACTTTTAAAGGTAAAGCGACTATTGGTTACTCAGGTAAAATGAAAACAGTTGATTTTAATTCACAACAATATTCATTTTTTCCAGAAACAAATAAAACACTTTTTCCACGAGATGGATTTAACAATACTGATTTGTACTTAAATGAAGTTAACTTTGATTTGGCGGCAGGAGATAGTTCAAGCAAATTATCTCAATTTTACAACGGTAATTTAAATATTCATTCTGTCTACGGAAATGCATTGTACAATTTTAGCGATAAATTATCTGTGTTGCTAGGCGGAAGGTTTGAACAAATTGAGCAATACGTCTACTATATAAGTTTAGATGCTCCTGATGGAACTGGATCAACATATGCTCCAGTAAAATTCCTGCCTAGTATAATCGCGAAATACAAATTGAATGACAAGCAAAACATAAAATTTGCAGCAAGTAACACTTACACCTTACCACAATTTAAAGAAAAGGTTAGGATTTTATTTCAAGAAGTGGGACAAAGTTATGAAGGAAATGATAGACTTTATGCTTCTACCAATTACAATGCCGATTTAAGTTGGGAATTATACCCTTCAAGTGATGAAATTCTATCGGTTACTGCTTTTGGTAAATTAATCCAAAATCCTATCAACGAAATGTTCACAAACTCTTCTTCTGGTAATATTACTTGGGCAAATACAGGAGACAATGCAGTTGTAGCAGGAATCGAATTAGAATTAAGAAAAAATATCTACGAAACATCTGATGTGAATAATTTGAAAGAAAAACTAAGTTTTGGATTCAATGGCTCTTACATGTATCAGAACATGGATTTAAGTAATGAAAAAGTTTTAAGCGAAAACGGTTTTGGTGCTAACTTTACATATAAGAACTCTAAGCTTTCTGGAGCGGCTGACTTTTTAGCAAATGCAGATGTGTCCTTTACAAAAGAATTTAAAAATGATAAAGACGTGACTGCCACAGTAACTTACGCTTATGTTTCTGATAAATTAGCAGTAATAGGAACATCAGAAAGAGGAAACCTTATCGACAAATCTGTGGGCAGATTGGACTTAATCATAAAATCAAGTCTATCTAAAAAATTAAACTTAGGATTGTCATATAAAAACATACTAAATCCAGTTTATCAAAGATTCACAGATCAGAGTAAAGCCCCATTAATTAAAACAGCTGACGTATTAGCTAGCTCTTATAAAATAGGATCAAACTTAAACTTATCACTGACCTACAAGTTCTAGGACAAACTTACAAGCATATGTAAAGAGGCAGCTGAATTGATTTCAGTTGCCTCTTTTGACGTATAAAAATTCGGTGTAAACTTAATGTTAATCAATCTGCGATCTTGAATAAAATCCTTAACAACAAAGTAATAATCGCTTAACTTGATAAAAACAGTAATAGCCTTTCTTTGTAGTGTCAAAAAACATAAACAAAATTAAAGAAAAAATGAAAAAATCAATTTTAGCAATTTTATCAGTAGTGACTATTGCATTTACGAGCTGTACGAGCGATAGCCCACAAGTAACTTCATCAACTTCATTTGATTTGAAAGTAGATGATTTAAAAGGTGAAATAACAAATAAAGAAACTATCACTTTAGACGCTACAAAAACGTATACATTGACAGGCGGATTAATTGTAAGATCTGGCGCATCATTAGTAATTCCTGCTGGAACAACAATTAAATCTGATCCAACAGCTGACACAGAAAAAGCAAAAACAATTTTCATCGCTGTAGAAAGAGGTGCAAAAATATTTATAAACGGTACTGCTGCTAAACCAGTAGTTATGACATCAGGTAAAGCAGCTCCTACTGAAGGAAACTGGGGGGGATTAATTATATGTGGTGATGCAAAAGTAAACACAGGAGATAACGGAACATCGGAAGTTGGCGGTTTGTTATACGGTGGAAATAATAATGACGACAACTCTGGAAAAATCAATTACTTGAAAATTTCTTACACTGGGTCTAAATTCAGTGATAGTAAAGAGTACAACGGAGTATCTTTCTTTGGAGTGGGTAGAGGGACTGAAGTTTCAAACATTTACACTTTTGAAAGCGGAGATGATGCAATTGAATTTTTTGGAGGTGCAGTAAATGCTAATAATCTTGTGATGATCAACTCTTATGATGATTCATTAGATTTCGCAGATGGATACATTGGAACAATTACAAATGTTTATATCAATGGTGTTTCTTTTGGAGGTGTTGAAGGTTCTAACAATGGACAAAACGATATTGCTTTACCAATGACTGATGCTAAAATTACTAACATCTCAATTGTAAAAGGAACAGCAACTAAATTTACAGCTTCTGAAAAAGCAATTAATTTTAAAGAAGGTGGTGGTAAACAAACATACACTAACTTATTTGTTGATGGAATTGCAACATTTGCAAAGTTAGATGCCAACACAGGAGCTACAGCTAGAATCGCTGCTGGAGATTTTAAAGTAAATGGTTTAAACTTTGTTACTGCTAACAATACTACTTCTACTTACGTAACAAATCAGACAGGTGCAGGTGCAGGTGCTACTTTACCTACTTGGGCAGATTGGACTAAATAAATAAAATATATAACTGATAATTAAACACCCTTTAACCACAAAGGGTGTTTTTTTGGTATAATATTTGAAATAATTTTATTATATTTACGATAATAAAATAAGGGAATGAAAAAAAACTACTTTTACACAACACTCTTACTGGTATTTCTTTTCTCTTTGAACCTTAGTGCTCAAGACTCTAAGCTGATACCTAAACAACAAGAAACCTCAGTAATAGAGGGCTTAAGTTTGTATCCTAACCCTGTGAGCAATGGTAAAGTATCTATTGGTACAAAAAACGATGCTGAGAAGGAAATAATCATTTTTGATCTTTTAGGTAAAAAAGTACTTCAAACGATGTTAAGTACAAGAGAATTAAATATTTCTATTCTCACACCGGGTGTTTATATTATAAAAATTAATGAAAACAATGCAACTGCAACACGCAAGCTAATCGTTAAGTAACAAATATTTCAAATCATAAAAAAAAGCTCCATCTTAACCAATGGAGCTTTTTACTTTTAGACTTCTAAACAACTTAAAAAGTCTTATTATGCTCTTAAATTTATACCTTTGCCAAAAAAAATAGCCTTGATCACAGCTACTGATATCTTTACCATTTCGACTCCAAAGCAGTTTGAGAAATTAGCGTTAAAAACCTTTCGTTTTCAATATGAAAATAACCTAGTTTATAAAGAGTTTTGTGATCTGCTACAAACCAATGTTTCTAAGGTAAAATCATTAGAGCAAATTCCGTTTTTACCAATTCAGTTTTTCAAGAGTCACCAAGTAGTTTCCAATACAAATGCAATACAACAAACGTTTACAAGTAGTGGAACCACAGGAATGATCACCAGCAAGCACCTTGTGACAGATACTTCACTTTATGAAGAAAGTTACCGAAAAGGATTTTCCCAATTTTACGGAAATATAGAAGACTACGTTGTCCTAGCCTTATTACCATCGTATCTCGAAAGAGAAGGATCATCCTTAATATACATGGTCGAAGATTTGATCAAACTATCCAATCATGACCAAAGCGGATTTTACTTGCACAATCATGATGAGTTAATAAGAAACCTCATCGCACTAGATCAATCAGGGCAAAATGTTATTTTAATTGGAGTGACCTACGCCTTATTGGATTTAATTGAAAAACAGCAATTCCAGTTGCAAAATACGATCATAATGGAGACTGGCGGAATGAAAGGCAAGCGAAAAGAAATGATCAGAGAGGAACTGCACCAACAGTTGTGTGCTGGTTTTGGAGTACATGCCATTCATTCAGAATACGGGATGACCGAATTGCTTTCACAAGCGTATTCCCTTGGACAAGGTGTATTTGAGTGCCCTTCATGGATGCACATACTAGTGCGCGATACCGAGGACGCCCTAACCTATATTCCTCACGGAAAAACGGGCGGCATTAATGTAATTGACTTAGCCAACTTGAACTCTTGCTCCTTTATAGCGACCCAAGATTTGGGTAAAAAAATTACCAATAATTCATTTGAAATCCTCGGGCGTTTTGATAATTCGGATATAAGAGGTTGTAATTTGATGGTGCTTTGATATGAAATGCATCAGACTCCTAATTATTTTCATATACCTTTTTGACTTTGCTGCACACAGCCAAAGTGAAGACTTAGACTTACATTTAGATTCGATTTCTTCTGTTGATTCTAATAATGGTAGGATCTTTACTATTCACTATCAAATCAAAAACAAAACAGCTAGACCACTGTCGTTTATTCTCAACCCTTATAATGTTCGATCTAATGTTTCAAACTCATTAGCTTGGACACCTTCCTACCGACTGTACCAAAAAGAAACCCTTATTGATGTCGAAAGTATTTCTAGCCCCTTAAAAAACGAGAAAAACAACAAAGATTTCATAGATAAAATGACCAAGGAATTACGGGACAATAAAGACAATCTCAATGGCTATTTAACTAAAATGCAAAATGAAATAAAAAAAGCCTCTAGCAAAAATATAATGCGCTCTATTATTATGCTAGAACCTCACGAAAGTAAAAGCTACGCTGTACCCTTTAGTTGGGATAAAAACAGATACGTTACCCATTTTGACAACGAATATTATCTAGACGAAAAAACACCGCATTACCTAGATTTAGTGCTATTATTACTAAAAGAAGAACTCTACTCTGCACTGCTTCCTGAGGACAAGGCAACAATAGAAGCAAACAAAACCATCATAAAAGGATGGCTGAGTTCGAACAAAGTAGAAATCAATCTTCAGGAATAATTTTTTTAAGACAAAAAAATATCCCAACACTTTATAAAAAGCATTGGGACATCTCATTTATATTTAAAAGCAATATGAAACTTATTACGACTTAATACTAAACTACTCTTACTACAAAATAATTTTTCTTTCCGCTTTGCAACAAGACAAATTGGCCGTTGATTAAATCTTTTGCAGAAAGTATAAAGTCCTCTTTTATTTTCTCTCTGTTAACTGAAATTGAGTTGGCTGTCAAAGCTCTTCTCGCCTCTCCATTTGACTTAAAAAAACCTGTTTTTTCGTTTAAAACTGCTACAATATCTATTCCTGCTTCAATTTCGTCTCTTGCTATTTCTGCTTGAGGAACACCATCAAATACATCTAAGAACGTGGCTTCATCTAGCTGCTTCAAATCATCAGCAGTTGAGTTTCCAAATAAAATGTTAGATGCTTTAATTGCATTATCCAAATCCAAAGCAGAATGCGCCATTGTAGTTACTTCTTCGGCAAGTCTTTTTTGCAAAATACGTAAGTGTGGAGCTTCGTTGTGTTCTACTATTAGAGCTTCAATAACCTCTTTCGTTAAAAAAGTAAATATCTTAATGTATTTCTCAGCATCTGCATCTGAGGTGTTTAACCAGTATTGGTAAAACTTATAAGGGGAGGTACGTTTAGCATCCAACCAAATATTTCCTCCTTCGGATTTACCAAATTTAGTCCCATCTGCTTTAGTAATCAAAGGACAAGTCAAAGCATAAGCTTTCCCGCCTTCTTTCCTTCTCACTAATTCTGTTCCTGTTGTGATATTACCCCACTGATCAGAACCTCCCATTTGGAGCGTACAGTCTTTTTCTTTGTACAAATGCATAAAGTCATAACCTTGTACTAACTGGTATGTAAATTCTGTAAAGGACATTCCCTCGGCTGCATCTGATGTTAATCGTTTTTTTACAGACTCTTTAGACATCATATAATTTACCGTAATATGCTTTCCAATATCACGGATGAAATCCAAGAATGAAATCTCTTTCATCCAATCGTAGTTATTTACTAACTCTGCCGCATTTACAGCATCCGAAGTAAAATCTAGAAAACGACTCAATTGTATTTTTATAGCTTCCTGATTGTGTCTAAGGGTTGGCTCATCTAATAAGTTTCGTTCATTCGATTTTCCCGAAGGATCGCCAATCATCCCAGTCGCACCTCCAACAAGCGCTAATGGCTTGTGTCCTGCGATTTGAAAGTGTTTTAAAAGCATCACACCAACTAAATGTCCTATATGCAATGAATCTGCTGTTGGGTCAATACCTACATACGCCACACGCATTTGTTCCATCAAATGTTCTTCGGTACCTGGCATAACATCGTGAAGCATTCCTCTCCAAGTTACTTCTTCAATAAAATTTTTCATTCTAGTACGTATAATTTTATGCAAATATAAAATATAATGTGGATTGACTTATTTGTTTGATCGCTTAATCTAAAAAAAAACAAAATTACTACATCATAATTCGTAAATTAGCTCGATGATTTTAGTAACAGGAGGAACAGGTTTAGTAGGTGCACATTTGTTGTTGCACATCATAGCATCCGATAGTAACGGACAGTCTAGGGTGCGTGCTACTTATCGATCTTTTAGTTCTATTGAGAAAACCAAATCGTTATTTGACCGCTATAATAAAGGAGATCTCTTTGACAAGATAGACTGGGCCCAAGCAGATATTCTTGATATTCCTGCTCTAGAAATTGTTTTTCAAGGAATCACAATGGTATACCACTGTGCCGCCTATATCTCTTTTGATCCACGGGATGAGGAGAAACTACGAAAAATAAATATTGAAGGAACGGCTAATATTGTTAATTTTTCACTAGCAAATGGAATAAAAAAGTTATGCCACATTAGCTCTATTGCCGCTCTTGGTGACGTTTTAAGCTCCGAAACTGTGATCACAGAAGCAGCAGAATGGAATCCCGAAAAAAAGCACAGCGATTATGCTATTTCTAAATACGGAGCCGAAATGGAAGTATGGCGCGGGCAACAGGAAGGACTCGATGTTATTATTGTAAATCCTGGAGTTATTATAGGTCCCGGATTTCCTGAGCAAGGTAGTGGTGCCCTCATAAAAAAGGTAGCAAATGGGATGACATATTACACAACAGGACAAACTGGATTTATCGCAGTGACTGATGTGGTGCAAATAAGCTATATGTTAATGAATAGCACCATACGAAACGAACGTTTTACCTTAATTGCTCAAAATATTATTTACCGAGACTTCCTAACAACTGTGGCGAAAGCAATTGGCGTACAACCTCCACAAAAAGAAGCTAGTCCGTTTTTACTTGAAATTGCTTGGCGAAGTGACGCAGTTGCTAGTTGGATTTTTAACAAAAAGAGAAAATTAACACAGGCGGTAGCTCTTTCGGCCTGCTCTACCATCACTTACTCCAATGATAAAATAAAAGAAGCTTTAAACTATACCTTCATGGATGTTCAT
>CAXBGV010000070.1:0-10314 GCA_963975235.1 uncultured Flavobacterium sp.
CGTAATTTGATCAATCTCTATCTGACGGTCTTCAGGAGACAACGGGCCCAATTGGGCTGCTTTTTGAGCTATTTGAAAGGCAATAAACTCGACTATTATGACAGCGCCATCTATTATTATTCCGAAGTCGATTGCACCAAGACTCATTAAATTAGCATCAATACCAAATATATTCATTAGTGATATTGCAAATAGTAAACACAAAGGAATTACAGAGGCTACAACCAAGCCAGAACGCCAATTGCCCAGCAACAATACAACGACAAAAATCACAATCAAACATCCTAAAATAAGATTTTCAGCAACTGTAAAAGTAGTCTTACCTACTAGTTCGCTACGTTCTAAAAATCCGTTTATATATACTCCTTCAGGCAATGACTTTTGGATTTCGGTAATGCGTGACTTTACATCGTTAATCACTTGCTTGGAGTTGGCATCCTTAAGCATCATTACTTGACCCAGTACTTTTTCGCCTTCGCCATTTCCTGTAATTGCCCCAAATCGATTGGCACTACCAAAACGTACATTAGCTACATTTTTTATATAAATAGGTATTCCATTTGTGTTTATTACTACAATTTCACCTATATCCGCTAAGGATTTTACTTTTCCCTCTGCTCTAATAAAGTAACTCTGATTAACCTTTTCAATATAGGCACCTCCAGCGATGCTATTATTGTTTTCAAGAGCCGTAAAAACATCAGTGGTACTAATATTCATTGCTTTTAATTGCGCAGGATTAATGGCAATTTCATACTGCTTTAAATAGCCGCCCCAAGTATTTATTTCAACAACTCCTTTTATACCTGACAACTGTCTTTTTATCACCCAGTCTTGAATAGTCCTTAAATCAGTAACAGAATATTGGTTTTTAAATTCAGGTTTTACTTCTAAGGTATATTGGTAAATTTCGCCAAGACCAGTAGTAATTGGCCCCATTTCGGGAGTTCCAAAACCAGCCGGAATTTTTTCTGATGCTGATTTTATCTTTTCAGCGATCAATTGTCTTGGTAAGTAAGTGCCTAAATCATCATCAAAGACAATAGTTACTACTGACAAACCAAATTTTGATATCGATCTTATTTCTTGAACCCCAGGCAAATTTGCCATTTCAATTTCTACTGGATACGTTATATACTGTTCGATATCTTGGGTAGATAAATTGCGAGAAGTAGTAATGACTTGAACTTGATTGTTAGTCACGTCTGGGACCGCACCGATAGAGATTTGGAAAACGGAATAAATACCGAATCCAAAAATTCCTGCAATGAATAATAAAACAATAAGTTTATTTTTGAGGCTAAAAGCGATTATTTTCTCTAACATTTATTGTGTTTTTTAGATAATCAAAAGTAAGACAATTGTGCTTGTATTCCCTTAAGATAGCCTTAAGGTATACTTAATGAAAGCTTAGGATTACTGTAGTACCATGACCTTCATTGCTTTGTAAATCGACATTAATATGAAGTATTTCTGATAACCTATTCACAATAGATAATCCTAGACCTGTGCCTTTAATTTCAGGATGATCTGACGATTTTGAGCGGTAAAATTGATTAAAAATTAACTGTAAATCCTCTGCAGGAATACCGATACCCGTATCTGAGATATGACATTCCAAAACCGATTCTCTTTGGACAAAAGTTATGGTTATCGAGCCACCTAAATTAGAATATTTGATGGCGTTAGAAAGTAAATTAGAAAAAATAATAGAGATTAAATACCGATCTGTATTGAAAAAAAAATCGGTTCCTTTGGGTATAATAACTTCAATCTTTTTGGACTCTACTTCATGAGAAAATCGAGATATCACCTCTGCAACAACCGCATTTAAATTAATTTTATCAATGTTAACCGATTGTTTTTGGTTCTCATAGCGTGCAAGTAATAATAATTGGTCAACTAAATGATTTAAACGGTCTACTTCGGCTACACAATAGCTAATTTTTTCGTGATATTCTTCTTCAGTCCTTGGTTTTCTTACTAAAACCTCTAGTGTTCCTTTGATAACAGTGAGCGGTGTTCTGAGTTCGTGCGAAGCATCTGAGGTAAACTTTTTTTCTCTCTCTACGGTAGTTTCTATTCGGTTAAGAAGATTGTTTATCGTTTGTGACAGCACGAATAATTCATCTTTTGTTTGAGGTAGAGCAATACGAGAACTCAAATTATTAGTGGTTATCCTATTAGAAGTTTCGATAATAGTATTAATTGGCCTAATGCTTCTACCCGCAATAAAACGAGCGATCAAAAATAGAATAAGTAAAATTAGTGGATAGGCTATAACTAAGATCTCCAATAGGTTTTGTAAAATCAGCGTGGCATATTCTAATGACATAGCGATCATTAAATATCCCACTATCTTATTATTCGAAACAATTTCGACCTGTATTTGCCTAATTTTTATTGTTGATAATTTAGTGTCAAATAGGCTATTAGTTTCGCTTTTTGTGTTAAAATTTAATTGCTCATTTTTTAGGTTCGGAGATTTTTCAATCACTTCTTTATTACTTCCTAAAAATTGAACAAAAACGGGATTTACATCTACCGTGTTATGC
Organism: uncultured Flavobacterium sp.; assembly: GCA_963975235.1. Lineage (GTDB taxonomy): Bacteria > Bacteroidota > Bacteroidia > Flavobacteriales > Flavobacteriaceae > Flavobacterium. The sequence continues at coordinate 2,556 of CAXBGV010000070.1, forward strand.
TCTCTCTCTTTCCACTCTTCTAAATGGAGTAAAACATATGAATTTCCGTTGATTTGAATTTCATTCAGGTGGTTTTGTACCTCCTTGTTAATGTCGTTATTTACATGATTATAAACAGAGAATCTAACAATGGAATAAATAGCAAAGAACACCACAAAAATTAATAATGCAGTAGTTATTATGTAATGAAAAGCGATACGGTTTTTAAATGAAAATTGCTGCATATTGTACTTTAATCGTTGGCAATATATCCTACACCCCTAATTGTTTTGATATAATCTTGTTCTATTTTTAGATTTAATTTTTTTCGAATAGCATTTATAAACACATCTATTACACCTGTATCATAATCGAAATGAATGTCCCAAACATCCTCAATTATTTGATTTCTAGTACATACATGGCCTTTTTTACGTACCAAATAGGTTAAAAGCTCGAGCTCTCGCTGCGTAAGCGATACGGTTTCTCCATTTGCCAAAACTTCATGTTTAGTAAGATCAATTGTAATGTGACCTAGGGTAAGAAGTTCTACTTCCTTTTGCGTTCTAAAATGAATTTTAATTCGTTCCACTAACTCTTCAAAACTAAAGGGCTTTTTAATATAATCATTGGCGCCCGCTTTTAATCCTTCTATAGTTTCATTTATAGTGTCTTTGGCAGTTAAAAAAAGTATGGGAGTGGCATGATCTTTAATTCTTATAGCTTTGCATAGTTCGATTCCACTCATCTTTGGGAGCATCCAATCTAGCAATATAATGTCAAAAACGGTATTTTGAACCATTTCAAAACCACTTTGACCATCGGTTGCTGTACTCACCTCATAGCCTTCTTCTTCAAGACCTTGTTTCAAGAATTGAACAATACCTGCTTCATCTTCGACAATTAAAATATGCATTTTATAAAATAATTTATTCTACTTCAAATTTAAAACCAAAGGTCACGATGTTTGCTGACAATCCATCTGATCGACTGTAATGGTTTAATCGTAAATCTATGGATTTTAATCCTAAAACATAAATTTTAGTGCGAGTAAAAATATCCGTATACGTAAATCCTGCTCCGTATTGGTTTGTACTAAATTTTGATAAATCATAATCAGAAGTGTAAAACTGTTCGGTCGATAAATGAGTTTCGTAAGGAGCAAAATATCGTGAAGCCGTTTGAGTGTAATAACGATACATAGGATACAGCGTAAAACTAGAACTTAATTTTATAGGTAGCTCTATCGAAGCAGTATTGGCCTTAATTCCCCAATTGTCCTCGTAATAGCGATAATACGTCCTGGCAACGACATATTGATTAATGTAATAATTAAGTCTAACGCCTATAGGAATTTTAAAACGTGAACTTGGCAATCGTTCTGTGTCATCAGCAAGTTGATAGACACCTGTATTTTGAGCAGAGGTATAAACTGGAATAAATTGGGATTGACCAATATAATAGTTCGCTTTATCTGCAAAATAAACTCTTTGGTACGGTGTTGCTAACAATCCTTCTTGTTTAAGCACATCAAAAAAGACAGATAACTGTATTTTTTTAGTCAGAATTTGGGAAAATGATAGTGATGCAGAATAAGAGTTTCTGTTCACTTTGTTGTAAGAACTAAATGCTGTGGGATTATAAGCATTTGAAGCAGCTCCATTTTGATCAAAAACAGTAACTCCAGAAAAATAACTACTGTTTTGAAAATTATTGCCGTTCTCTCCAAACTCTAGAAGCTCCTTTGGGTAAATAGGTCTCCATTGGTCTAAATAAGCATTTGCTTTCAAGCTGATTTCCGTATTTTTTTCATTAAAAAGGCGTGTGTATCCTCCTCCAAATCCTATCGAAGTATAATCGTATTCGTTAGAAAATGAAACATCAGCATTCCAAATGCGATTGCGATCATCAGAGTTGTGAGCGTAATTTACAGTTAATGAAGTCAACTGATCACTTCCAGAAGCTCCAGATGAAGCTTGCCAAGGTGTTCCGTAAATCCTAGATGTGGTGCTACCAGAAACTGCAGACGGATCAAAAGGGTTAATATTACTTGAAGAAGCTGAAGTGTAGGCAGAAATTCCAGCATCAAATGTCAGAACATCATCATCATTTAGCGGTACCGCTACAACGATATTTGAGGCGATATCCGACAATTTTTCGGATCCAATACCACCGCTAACTGCTGAATGTTTACCGTCTTGATTGTAATAACTTAGTAAAAAATCTACTTCAGTATTTTCTAAAATTCTTTTCTTAAATGCCTTAACACTGTCTTTGACCTGAGCAGCCGCGCTAATATTCACTAGTACTAATAGTATAATTATATTTTTTTTCATCACAATTTATTAATTACAACCACATCCACCACCCGTTTTTCCGCCGTTGGCGCCAGCTGCAGCTTCACGATACACCTGAAAAGTAGTTTCATACTTTTCTGATGATTTTGCTGCTAATTTCATATCAGGATCATTGATATATAATTTATCGTACTCTTTTACTGCAACACAAGACTGCATAAAAAAACTTATTACTACTATAGATACTATTTTATTCATGGCTATATTTTTTTAAATCAATATTTTTTGAAGTGAAAATTTTTCCTTTATCGTCGACATAAATGCATCCTATTCCCGGCAACTGATCTACCAAATCGATTCCAACATCGACACCAAGCACAAAAAGTCCTGTGGCTAAAGCATCTGCAAATTCGCAGGACTTGGCAAAAACGGTAACGCTAATTACGCCTCTAACGGGATACCCTGTGCGAGTATCGATGATATGTGAATAACGAACACCATCAAAAGTTACGTATTTCTCATAACTGCCAGAGGTTTCTACGGCTGTATCTTCAAGCGGAAAAGTTGCAAAAACTTTATCCTTATTCAATGGATTTTTAATACCTATTTTCCATTGTTCCCCATTGAGCTGTTTTCCCCATGTGTTAATATCACCTGATATATTTACAATTCCAGCTTTTACTCCCTCTTTTACTAACAAACTTTTTATTTTATCGGCTATGTACCCTTGACCAATACCACCAAGACCCAGTTTCATACCTTCCTCTTTTAAGAATATGGTACTATTATCATGATCTAGTATTACTTTTTTGTAACCTACACGAGCTACCGATTTTTTTATTTCCCCTGTTAAAGGCATTTTTTTCATACTTCCATCAAACTTCCAAATTTTGTCCATAGAGGCATAACTAATATCAAAGGCTCCCGATGTAAGTTCGGATATGCGTAACGCTCTTTCTACAAGATCAAAAACTTCTTTTGGGACTTTTACAGGCTTGATTCCAGCATTTTTATTCACCTCGGATATCGCAGTTGTTGGTATCCAATCTGAAATTAGATTTTCTATGCGTGAAACTTCGGCGACAGCCTGATCAATATATCGATCACCTTCGGGTATATCTTTAGCTTCGACAATCATCTCAAAAGGACTCCCCAACATCGATAAGGTCCTCTTGTGTGTCACTTGAGCCTTTGATGCAATGCTAGCGATCAAAAAAAATAGAAGCGCTGTTTTTTTCATAATATTATTTTACAAATGCGTTTAACATAGTAATGTAATCTGAAGGTGACACATTTTGATAACTAGCCTTCCCTAAAACTTTTCCGGTTTTATCAATGAGTACAACAAGAGGAAATACACCTTCCCGATTATATTTCTCTGCTAATTTTTTATTTTGAGATTGCAATTCTTCTGGTAATTGGTTTTGTTTCTTTTTAGGAAAATCAGCTCTGGAAAGAACATAATTTTCTTGAGCATATTTTTTAAATTCTGCAGACTGCCAGATATTTTTTTCCAATTTAATACAAGGAGCACACCAGTCTGATCCGGAAAACAATAGTAGGATGGTTTTATTACTGTTTATGGCTTCATTTTGAACCATTTCAAAATTGGTATTCCAATCTTGAGAATAAGTTACAGATGCTGATAGCATCAATAAAAAAATTAGTGTTTTTTTCATCGTAAGTAGTATTTGGGCGTAATTTAAAAAGAGTTTTTAAACTTATTGTGTGTCATCAACAAACAAAGATAAAAGTAATGCATGCCCGTATTCTAGAATTAAATTAATATTAAGCAAATCTTAAGGTTACAAAAGACTACTAAGCAGTTCCTTATATTATTTTTTTTTTAGCTTTACAGAAAAAAGAGATGATCAAAAAATTGGCTCCATTCTACAGTCTTACACTGTTTTACCTATTTGTGAGTTTGACACTACGCATTGTATTGCTTTACCACCCTATTACACAAAGCACATTTAGCACCATTGACACAGTTAAAATCTTTTTACTTGGTTTAGTCTCTGATTTTTTTGTTTTTATACTTGCTAGTAGTTTTTTATGGCTCTATCTTATTTTTATTTCGAATAAAAAATACAACAAACCATACGGATACATAATTCTGGCTTTATTAGTTGCTCTCTTTGCTTACATTATTTCAGGAAAGTCGATACTTACTGAGTACGGCGGAGCGTTACCTGAGATTGGAGCGGCGTTTGTAGGAATTAAAATAATTTTGTTTGCTTTACTTTTATTTTTGCCTAAATACCGAAAAACTATCCGATTATGGCTATTTACTATGGTCCTCTTTTTATTCGTCGTTTTTATTTTACAAAATGCCATTAGCGAATACTTTTTTTGGAACGAGTTTGGCGTTAAATATAATTTTATTGCTGTTAATTATTTAGTTTACACTAATGAAGTTATTGGTAATATAATGGAATCCTATCCCGTAATTCCACTTTTTAGCGCTTTGTTCTTTATTGCGGGTTGCATTACTTTTATTATTCTCAAGGTCTCAAAAGTCTATTTAGACGCTATATCTTCATTTACAGAGAAACTCAAATTATCCGCAATATACTTTGCGCTATTTATACTGTCATTCTTTGCGATTCCTCTACTTGCACATCAAGAAAATTCAGAAAACAAATTTACTAACGAACTACAGTCTAACGGAATATATCGATTTTATCTAGCTTTTATGAACAGTGAGCTAGATTATTTTAAATTTTACAAAACCATACCTACCAATGAAGCATATGCTGTTCTAGAACAGCAGTTACCTGGTATAAAAAACAATTCTAGTTTAAGAACTATAACTAGTATTGGCGATGAAGCCCGTAAAAATGTGGTCCTTATTACCATCGAAAGTTACAGTGCTGATTTTATGCAAGCTTTTGGTAATGATAAAAAGATAACTCCGTTTTTAGATGAATTAGCCAACGAAAGTTTGTTTCTCACTAACTGTTACGCATCAGGAAACAGAACCGTTCGTGGTCTCGAAGCAGTGACTTTATGCTTGCCTCCAACTGCGGGAGAGAGTGTTGTAAAAAGAGAGGACAATAAAAACAAATTCTCAACAGGAAGTATTTTTGCACAAAAAGGATACTCTGTTAATTATTTGTACGGAGGTGATTCCTTTTTTGATAACATGGAAGATTTTTTTGGCGGTAACGGATATAAGATCATTGACAAAAAAACATTGCAACCCGCTGAAATAACTTTTTCTAATGTTTGGGGTGTTTGTGATGAAGATATGGCTAACAAAGCGATCCAAACAATGAACGAACAAGCAACCACTGGCAAACCTTTTTTTAATCATTGGATGACTGTTAGTAACCATAGACCGTTTACTTACCCTAATGATAAAATTGATATTCCAGGTGATGCAAAGTCTCGTGATGGTGGCGTAAAATATACAGATTATGCACTAAACAAGTTTTTTACAATGGCCAAAAAGCAACCTTGGTTTAAGAATACTGTTTTTGTTATTATTGCAGATCATTGCGCCTCTAGTGCAGGAAAAACAGACCTTCCTATAGATAAATACCGAATTCCTGCTATGATTTATAGTCCTGGATTCATTGCGCCACAGCATTTCCCGAAATTAGTATCCCAAATTGATATAATGCCTACCCTTTTTGGTTTACTCAACTTTTCGTATCAATCGAAATTTTTTGGTCAAGATGTATTACAACAAGATTATAAACCAAGAGCCTTGATTGCCACATACCAAGATCTAGGAATGATCAAGGATAATATTTTGACTGTATTGTCACCCAAACAAAAAGTACAACAATTTGAATTAACAATAAGACCAATAAAAGGAATTGAAAATGAGTTTCAAGAGTTTTACGATCAAAAATTAGTAAAAACTTCAAGACCTGATTTGATTAAGGAAACGATATCTTATTATCAAACCGCATCGGATATGTTAAAAGAAAAAAAATACCAAAAGAATTAAATAAAAAAAGCCTGTGATTAGTATATCACAGGCTTTTTTAATATCAAACATCGAAGAATTTACTCTGCGTCTTTGTCGTCTATCACACCAAAAAGATCTCCTTTTGCAAATAATTTAGCATCTTTTTTCAAAAGTTTCCCATTACGAGCAGTAAGAGCTTTAGCATCTAGACTGCTTAGATCGGGTTTTCCTGCATTTACCCAAGCAGTGTACCAAAAACTAGCCGTTGCTGTTACTGCTTTTTTCATTTGGTTTTCTACCATACCGTCTAATGCAATATGCAGTTTATTAGCATATTCGTCGCTATATCTAGCGCTATTGTACTTGTTTTTTATCACATTGCCATCTGCATCAGTCACAAAAATTTGATTGGGTTGCAAACTAGTTCTTAAGTTTTTATCCGCTGCTAATAAGGCAGGTACTAAACTATGAGTATCATTAATCATGTCCCATATTGCTTTGTCTACATCCTCATAATAAGTAGCGGGTGCAACATTAAACTTATAGTTTTTCACAAATAACTCAGGAATTCTGCTTTCCCATAAAGAGTGAATTCCTTTTTGATCCGTAAGTTGACCATCGTGATTGTCTGAAGTATGTAAAGGCATATGTGCATCAGCAATATAATGACCTAAATCAGCGGCGATAAATAATATTTCGTTTTTACGTTTCTCTTTAAATGCTGTTGTTAATTTACCCATCATTTCTTGAATATACCATGGTAAAGTTCCACTTTTTGACAAAAACTTATCATCGTATTTCTTTTTGGCATCAGCCATATTTTGAGGAAAAGTAGAAACATCGCCATAGTTTTCCATATCAAAATAATGCTTTGGGCCTTCATTCTTATCGGATATCACATATTTTCTCAAATCTGGAACAGAGGATTCTTGAGTAATGAAATCTATATGGTTGTAAAAAAACACTTGTAACGGTTTTGGTAAAGCCATTACTGCCGCCTTATTAATACGTTCATGGCCAATAATACCCCATGATAGGGTACAAAATCCAACTACTGCAACTGCAGCTATAATTCCTAAAGATTTAATTTTCTGGTTTTTCATTCGTCTATTTGTTTTGAAGTACAAAAGTATTTTTTTTAAGCACAAATCAAACAAATAACATTTATGTTTACTATAATTTAACAGTTGTAAATGTCGTGCACCCTAACCGATTTTATAATCTACTTATAACTTTAGATCTAACTTATAGTATTGTTGCATAACCCGTAAAAAGGAAGTAGACAATGGATCTATTTGCCCTTGCAGGCTTACGAGAAAGAAACTTCTGTGAATAGTAAAATTTTCAATCTTAATAATAGTCAATTCATTGTTTTTCAATTCTTTCCTAATGGAGTTAATAGACAAAAAAGCAACACAATTAGAGTTCATAAGATATGATTTGATGCTCTCTGTACTTCCTAACTGCATTTCAATTTGCAACTGTGACAAATTAATAGAAACCTTTTTTAAGGCATATTAAATGACTTCCAGCGTACCTGATCCTACTTCTCTTGTAACAAATT
>CAXBGV010000071.1:0-10280 GCA_963975235.1 uncultured Flavobacterium sp.
TGCGCATCTTCATAAATCGTTCTGTCTTGAATGATTTTTTTTCCGCTTTCGCGAATTTGCATCACTTGACGAAAACGACTATTCAAGAAATAAATCTGTAGATTAAATGACCATCTTTCCATTTGATGGTAAAAATCGTCTAAGTATGGGTTGTCTACCACATCTTCAAAATGAGGTTCCCATTTAAAATGTTTTGCCAGTAAGCGTGTTAATGTTGTCTTTCCTGAACCTATATTTCCTGCTACTGCTATGTGCATTATGGTATTGCGATTTTATAATTGATAATTCCTTCGGATGTAAAAATAGATAAAATTTGGTCTTTGTAATCAAAATTGCTAAAGCTTTTTTCTGAAATATTGATCGCAGTTGCTTTGTTTTTAATTTGGTCAAAATGATAGACTAAACCCTCTCGCGAAAAAATAATTTGGTCATTCTCTCCTATGGCAATCTTGTCGAAAGCGGGTATGCTTCCTTTTGTTGTGATTTTTCCAAAAATATCACAACTATACCAGTCAAGGTTTTCGTCGATCCATTCAAACGAATTATAATTGGCTTGGTATGCTTTTATCTTGCGTGACAATGGAGTAGAGACAGCGCGATATTCATTTTTTAAATAATCAAGAAGACCAATTTGCTGGTCTACAAGATTAAAGATCCATAGCCTGTTTTGCGTCGACATTCCTATTGCATTAACAAATAGAGATGTGTTATTTTCGGCAAAATTTATTTTTTGAACCTCATTTAGTTGGTTGTCTAAAAGAATCACAGTATTGAAATTTTCGTAATACATCACAATCTTCAAAGGATTTTTAATGTCAATCACAGTGATTTTTCCCAGTGCTATATTTTTGTATTCCAAGGCTTGATTGCCTTTCCTTTTATAAAAAACATTGTTCGTTACATAGTAGATAAAACCAAATTGGTCTTGACCTATGATTTGATCTGCAGAAATGGCAAGGGAGTTAATTTTTGTTGCATTTACAACTGCGCTTTGAGCAAAAGCACCAATGCTAAGAAGCAAACATAAAAAGAGTACGGTTTTTTTCATCAGAAGCTAAAATACGATTAAACCTTTTACTATGAACGAAGTCTAATCTTTTTTAAGATACTTGTAACAAACTATTAGGCCATCAGTCTTATAACCAAAAAAATATTGCTATGAATAAAATATCGTTGACTTTAGGTGTTGTTTTTTTAAGCTGTTTTGGAGCTACTGCTCAAAATTTTCAAGGGATGGCCGTTTACGAGTCCAAAACTAGTACAGCTGATTTTAAAGCTAGAATGTCCGGGAATAGAAATGTTACGCCCGAGATGCAAAAAAATATAGAAGAGGGCATGAAAGCAATGTTCGAAAAAACATTTTTCTTGAACTTTGACAAAACGGCATCTATTTATAAGGAAGAAGAGAGATTAGAAGGTCCCACTCAAGGTGGTGGCGGAATGCGAATGATGGCATCCATGACTGGTGCAGGAGGTACAATGTATAAAAATGTAAAGGATAAATATTATGCTGTTGATAAGGAGCTAATGGGGAAAGAATTTTTGGTAAAAGATTCATTAGTTAGTTTAAACTGGAAGATGGAGAGTGAAACCAGAGTTATTGGAGGTTACAATTGCTTCAAAGCGACGGCTGTTGTTCCTGTGACTCAAACAGATCTTAGAAATCTTAGGCCTAAAAAACCAGAAGAGGCTACTGATAAAAAAGAGGATAAAGAGAAGAAAACTAATTTTATGGATAATTTAGAGATGCCTAAAGATGTTATTGTGACAGCTTGGTATACGCCAGAGATTCCTGTTAATCAAGGTCCTGATAAATATTGGGGATTGCCAGGTTTGATCTTGGAGGTTAATGATGGTAAGACGGTGATATTATGCTCAAAAGTAGTTTTAAACCCTAAAACAAAAACTGATATTAAAGCCCCTACCAAGGGCAAAGAGATTTCGCAAAAGGATTTTGATGAAACAAGTATTAAAAAAATGCAAGAGATGAGAGAGATGTACCAAGGTCGAGGTGGTAATGGTGGAGGACAATTTAGAATAGGTCAATAATAAGTTAAGCATTAAACCAAAACCATTTATAGTTATATTTCAGATGAAAAAATCTTTACTACTGTTGTTACTTATTGTAAGTGCGACTTCTTTTGGGCAGTCTATTAAATTAGATGGCCTTATTACAGATTCCAAAGCTCTAGGGCTGGAAATGGCAAATGTTATGGCGGTTAATGCCAGCACAAAAGCAATGGATTCCTATGCGATAACGAACGATAAGGGGAAGTTCTCGTTAAGTTTAAAGCCTAATACTACTTATTTAATTAAAATTAGTTTTCTAGGAATGCAGAACAAAGAGGTGCAAGTAGTTACTGCTGCCGAAAACATAACTAAAACAATCGTGCTCGAAGAGGGAGGTATCGAGTTAGATGGTGTAGAGATTGTACGTGAAATGCCAGTATCGATCAAAGGTGATACTATTGTGTACAATGCAGATTCATTTAAAACAGGTACGGAGCGTAAGTTAGAGGATGTTTTAAAAAGATTGCCAGGTGTAGAGATTAACGCAGATGGCGAAATCGAAGTAGAAGGTAAAAAGGTGACCCAAATGCTTGTTGATGGTAAAAAATTCTTCGAGGGTGATACCAAGTTAGGATCTAAAAATATTCCTGCTGATGCAGTTGATAAAATTCAGGTATTACGTAATTTTAGTGATGTTAGTCAGTTGAAAGGATTAGAAAACAACAATGATGATGTAGCCATAAATATTAAATTGAAGTCAGGTAAAAAGAATTTTTTCTTCGGAGATATTGCTGCAGGTACTGATTTTGACGAACGTTTCATTATTAACCCTAAGTTGTTTTATTATAGTCCCAAGACAAGTGTTAATGTACTAACTAATTTTAATAATATTGGAGATGTACCCTTTTCAATTCGGGATTATTTTAGATTAACTGGAGGTTCTAGAAACACAATTGGCCGTAGTGGAACTAGTTTTAATGTGTCAAGCAATGATTTAGGAATATCGACAGCTCGCGATAATAGAGCAGCAAATATTGACAATAAATTTGGAGCAATCAACGTTACGCATCAAATGTCTAAAAAATGGAGCCTTAGTGCCTTTGGAGTGATTTCGTCAAACAAAACGTTAACTAATACGATCAGTAAAAACGGAATTTTTCAACCCAATTCTACTGAAATTAGTACTACTGAGAATAGAACAGATAATTCTAATTTAAGAAATAATTTAGCTATTTTTAAACTTGGTTCTAAGTTCAAGCCTAATACTAATTTTCAATTTGACTACGATGTTTCTTTTCGCAAATCGAACCAAACAGAGGATAATGACTTAATTACTAATTCAGTTACATTTACTCCTAGTGGCGATGTTGTTCAAAACAACACTATTATCTCATTCAAAAAGCAAGAGCCTATTGCAGTAAATCAAAGTATTAATATGTTTTGGACTCAAAACAAAAAAAGTACTTGGGCTTTAGAAATGCAACATTTATATCAAAATGAAGACCCTTTTTACAATCCAGATTTGCTAGTAGATCCTTTTCCGTTTTTAGGTTTTGATGCCACTCAAAGTAGTTTTGATATCAATCAAAACCGTTTTGTTACAACAAACAAACTTGATGCAAAGCTAGATTACTATTATTCATTAACGGCCAAGAGTAATCTAAATATTACAGCAGGAAACACTAATTCATATCAAGATTATAATTCGTCTATTTATCAGTTGTTCGATAATGGTACACAATCTAATCTAAATAATCCTGACTATATCAATGATGTTCAATATCGATTTAATGATGCTTACTTGGGAGTTCATTATAAATTTATAACAGGTAAATTTACGTTCAATCCAGGCTTTAGTATTCATCAATACAATACAAATAATGTTCAGCTAAATTCGAAGCAAGAGGACAATTTTAGTCGTTTTTTGCCTGATGTTTTTGCGCAATACCAAATCAAAAAATCTGAATCACTTACATATAACTACCGCAAAGCAAACGTTTTTAATGATATTAGTTCTTTCGTTCAGGGCTATGTTTTTTCTAATTTTAACTCCTTCAGTAGAGGAAATCGTTTCCTGGAAAATGCTTTGCAAGAAACGCATTCGCTTCGTTATTTCAAGTATAATTTGTATAATTTCACTACCATGTTTGGTAATATTAATTACAGTAAAACATCAAATCCAGTAGTAAATAGAGCTTTTTTTACAGGGATCAATCAAGTTAGTGAGAGGGTAAATGCTAATTTTGAAAATGAGAGTTTAAATGGTAATGTAGGTTACCAGCGTTCATTTATGAAGTTTTACAAAGCATCTGCCAATGTGAATTTAAATTGGTCTAAGTTTAATAGTTTACGTGCCAATCCTGCTGATCCGACTAATCCTTTGATTGATTTTATACAAACTACAGAATCGTTTACTCAAAGCTATAGAGGATCACTTGGGACGCAGTTTAAAGTTTGGCCAAATTTAGAAGTCGGGTACTCTTTAACTTTGAATGATTACCAAAACACAGTATTTAAAACGAAACAACCTTTTGCTAAGCTAGACTATCTTTTCCTAAAGAGTTTTTCTTTTACGGCTGATTATAATAATTATAATTATTCGAACTCGCAGGGTACTGTCAATAACAAGTATGAGTTTCTAAATGCAAGTTTAAGCTATCGTAAAAAAGATGCGAAAATGGAGTATACGGTTAGCGCGACGAATTTGTTAAATACCAAAACTTTAAATGATGATAGTTTTAGTCAAACTGGATTTAGAACATCTCAATATATGGTACAACCAAGATATGTGATCTTAAGTCTAAAATATAATTTATAATTGTTTCAGGAAAGACGGCTAGTTCGGCTTGAGAAATGGGTTTAATTAGCAAGATAAATAGTATATTTGGGCTCGAATTGCTAGTATTTTTCTAGCAGAAAATAACAAACAAACAAATTATGAAAAAGATTGCTTTATTTTTAGCATTGTTCGCATTTGGTTTCACAAATGCTCAAGCACCATTAGAAGAAGGTGGATTACAATTAAATGCAGGTTTAGGAACTTCAGGATGGGGAACGCCTGTTTATGCTGGTCTAGATTATGGTATTGCTACAAATTTTACCATCGGAGGAGAACTTTCTTACCAGTCGTACAACCAAAATTTTGGAGCAGGAGTAGGGGAAATAAAAAGTTCTATTTTTGGAATTCAAGCAAATGGGAATTATCATTTTAATGAAATTTTAGATATCCCTAGCGAGTGGGATTTTTATGCAGGAGCTAACTTAAATTACTACAGTTGGTCATCGAAACAAAACGGAAATTCATACAATTATGATGGAGCAGATAATTTTGGATTAGGTTTGCAAGTAGGTGGTCGTTATTTCTTCAATGAGAATTTTGGAGTAAATCTTCAGCTAGGTGGAGGAAACGTAGTAAGTGGTGCAAAACTTGGTATTACGTATAAATTGTAATTTCACAATTTAAATATTATAGTAAAGAGGCTGTCATTAAATATGATAGTCTCTTTTTTTTTTTGGAGTTAAATTAAAAAAAAACGGCTAACCTTCAAGGCAGCCGTTTTATTGTATTTGTGGAATATGAATTACAGTCCAAAAGCAGTTTTTACCTGATCAACAAAATCTAGTTTTTCCCATGTAAATAACTCAACTTCTACCGTTTTTGTCAAACCACCTGGTGCTGAGAATGTTTTTGTAACTGTCTCTGGCGTGCGTCCCATGTGTCCGTAAGCAGCAGTTTCACTATAAATTGGGTTTCTTAACTTTAAACGTTGCTCAATAAAGTAAGGGCGCATATCAAATATAGCTTCTACTTTTTTAGCAATTTCACCATCTGTTAAGTTTACTTTTGATGTTCCGTATGTTTCAATAAAGATTCCCATAGGCTTGGCTACACCAATTGCATAGGAAACTTGTACTAAAATCTCGTCAGCTACACCTGCAGCTACTAAGTTTTTAGCGATATGACGCGTTGCGTAAGCAGCACTTCTGTCTACTTTACTAGGGTCTTTACCAGAAAATGCACCACCACCGTGAGCACCTTTACCACCATAAGTATCTACAATTATTTTTCTACCAGTTAAGCCGGTATCTCCATGAGGTCCACCAATCACAAATTTCCCGGTTGGGTTAATGTGGTACGTGATACTGTCATTAAATAAATGTGCGCTTGTTGGGTTTTTTGCAATGATGCGAGGAATCAATATTTCAACAATATCTTTTTTGATTTTAGCAAGCATTACTTCTTCCTCATCAAAGTCGTCGTGCTGTGTTGAAATCACGATTGCATCTATACGAGTAGGTTTGTTATCGTCACTGTATTCTAAAGTAACTTGAGATTTAGCATCAGGGCGTAGGTAAGTGATTTCGTTGTTCTCGCGTCTTAAAATAGCTAATTCTTGCAATAACTTATGAGATAAATCTAATGCTAGAGGCATGTAGTTGTCAGTCTCATTTGTTGCGTACCCAAACATCATTCCTTGGTCACCTGCCCCTTGCTCTTCTGGACTTGAACGATCTACTCCTTGGTTAATATCGGCAGATTGCTCATGAATTGCTGATAGAATTCCGCATGAATTGGCTTCAAACATATATTCTGACTTCGTGTAACCAATTTTTTTGATCACATCACGTGCAATTTGCTGAACATCTAGGTAAGTGTTTGACTTAACCTCACCTGCCAAAATTACTTGTCCAGTTGTAACTAAAGTTTCACATGCTACTTTTGAATTGGCGTCGAAAGCCAAGAAGTTGTCAATTAATGCGTCTGAAATTTGATCTGCAATTTTGTCTGGATGTCCTTCACTCACAGATTCTGACGTAAATAAATATGCCATAATAATTAGTATTTTTAAATTAAGCGAGAAAGTTGAATTGCAAAATAAATACTAAAGGAGCGTTCCTGCTTTAGCATTTTTTTTACTGAAAAAATTTTTCAGTATTCATAACGAATCCATTTCATTATGAAGAGGTTGCAATCAGTTCAAATTTTTCCTCTTGTAATATTGTGCAAAGGTATGAAACCAATTTGAATTTCAAATTAAACCTAACTTTTTTGTTCAAAAAAAAATAAGGTAATTTAATACGTCTATTGTTCGTTGCCAAATAGGGACTGTCTTCACTCAAATTAGAACAGAATCAGGGTCGCAGTTATGCCTTGTTGCTGTCTGTAAGTGTACAATCTAAAAACACAATGTAAGGTAGACGCATTAGTTGTGTCACTTTTGGCTGTAAAAAAGTAATTATTTGGTAATCCTATGTACTAATAAAAGAGATCGTAAATGGATCGTTTAGCTACTTTTATATCACTAGGGCTGCTGATTGTTGTAGAATTTTAAGGCTATGTTATGAAATTATGCTATTTGGTACAAATCAATGTTAAAATATTGTAAATCATTAGGAAACAACTAGAAAAACACTCAAATTTGTGTAACAAAAATGCCAAAAATGAATTTTAATTTTAACGCAGCTTTTAATAGTAAACGCAAATCAGCCGCAAGGAGGTGATTGCTTTATAGTATACCTATACTTAAGCATCAACCTTCCAATAATATGGAGGGTTTTTTTATATCAAAAAAGTTAGAGATGCGGTTTGTTAGAATACTAAAAAGAGTTTTCAGGTTTATAATAAAGAAGTAGTTCGTTGATTCTAAAAATTTTGAATGGCGATCGAAGGTTAAAATTAAGTAGGTTTCAAATAGGTTAGAATTTAAACAAAAAATAATAAAACAATTAAATAAGCAGTCAAATGGGAGCAATTAGTAAGATTACCAGAGCAATAGGTTTTTTGAGCAATTTAAAAACGAAAAATAACAGTATAAAATTTTCAGTTGATGATCTAGTTCATCCAAGGTTTGGCATCAACGATACTGATGTTAAGAATATAAATAAAGTACCAAATTCTTTACAGTTTTTGATGTATTCTAAGGAAAACGATACTCTTTTTATCTAAATGGTAATTAAGTGTTTAAATGGTTTTTAATACGCAAGGAATTCCTGAATCTTTGGCTTCAGTGTTATCTTGCGTTTTTTTGGTTTTCTATTTTTCAGACAATAATCTAGACCCAATTTATTTGTTTGTTACACAAATTAGTAGTTAATTTGCAATATTAAGTTCACAAACGTATTGAAATGTTATAAAGAAAGGACGAGGGATTAGACCCGATGAAGCCTTAACAACAAGAATTTCTCTAGTATTTACCTAGTTTTTTCTTTTTAATATTTCCAAATACAAATCAAAATCAATAAAAGATTTGACATTGGAAAATAAACCAACACACATTACCATACACAATTTCACCACGCACAATGGTGCTGTTTATGCTAGCCTTAACTTAAGTTATCAAGTTTTTGGAGCTCCGCTGCATACCGCACCTATTATTGTGATCAATCATGCCTTAACGGGAAACTCTCAGGTTATTGGAGAATCCGGTTGGTGGAATGACATCGTGGGAATTGACAAAACAATCGATACTAGAAAATATACCATCGTCTCGTTTGACGTTCCAGGTAACGGCTTCAACTCGGCTACCATTGAGAATTACAGAGATTTTATCGCCAGAGATATTGCTCGAATTTTTATCGAAGGGCTTCGGTCTTTAAAAATCGATAATTTATTTGCACTCATTGGCGGTTCTGTAGGTGGGGGCATTGCCTGGGAAATTTTGGCCTTAGAGCCTAAATTAGCACAAAATTTTATTCCCATTGCTACAGATTGGAAAGCGACAGACTGGTTAATTGCTAATTGTTATTTACAAGAGCAAATACTAAACAATTCTAAAAAACCAATTGAAGACGCACGCATACATGCTATGCTGTGTTACCGAACTCCCGAGTCATTCAAAGAGAAATTCAATAGAGACATCAATGTACAACTCGAAACCTTTCAAGTAGAAAGTTGGTTGAACTACCATGGCGAGAAATTAGAAAAAAGATTTCAGCTGGCGGCTTACAAAATGATGAATCAACTATTGAAAACCATCGATATCACTCGCAATCACGAATCACTGGAAACGATTATTTCTAGAGTGGATGCTAATATTTACATCGTAGGAATCAATTCGGATTTGTTCTTTACCGCAAAAGAGAATCGAGAGACCTACAACGAAATCAAAAAATTTAAAAATAATGTGTTCTACAGCGAAATTGACTCTGCGCATGGTCATGACGCTTTTTTAATGGAATACGAACAATTAGACAATTTATTAGAAGTTGTTTTTAAAAATAAAAAGCAGATGAAAATAGTGAAATTTGGTGGAAAATCTTTGGCTAACGGTCAAGGAATCAATACAGTTTTGGATATTATTGAAGGTAAAGTAAAGCAGCAAGAAAAAATTGCGGTTGTAGTTTCCGCACGTGGTAAAGCAACTGATGAACTTGACGATATTTTAACCATCGCTGCCAAAAACGGAAATTACAAACCCTTACTAGAAAGTTTTAAAACGTATCAAAAAGACGGTTTTGATGCAGTTGATTTCTCGGCTGAATTTGATAAACTAGATAAACTATTTGAAGGGGTAAGCCTGATAGGTGATTATAGTGTTAAAATTCAAGATCAGGTTTTAGCGCAAGGCGAAGTGCTTTCGGCAAAATTATTGGTGTTTTTATTGAATGAAAAAGGTATCCCTGCAAAATTAGCCGATACCAGAGACTTAATCATAACCGACTCTAATTTTGGGGATGCACAACCTTTAGATGCTGTTTCTAAAAAGAATATCATCCAAGTTTTTAAAGAAAACAAAGACGCTATTCTGGTACTTACTGGTTTTATTGGTTCGAATGCCAAACAAGAAACAACAACCCTAGGTAGAAACGGAAGTAATTACACGGCTTCGTTAATAGCTAATTATATCAATGCAGAAGAATTACAAAATTTCACGCACGTTGACGGAATTTATACTGCCAATCCAGAGCTAGTGCTGGATGCTAAAAAGATTGAAACACTATCTTACAATGAAGCGAATGAAATGGCCAACTTTGGTGCGAATATTTTACACGCCAAAACCATTATTCCTTTGTTGGAAAAAAACATTCCGCTTCGAATCTTGAATACCTTCAATCATGAGAATAAAGGAACCTTGATAACATCTAACTCTAATGCTGCCGGAATTAAAACGCTTTCTGTTTTAGAAAATGTTGCTTTGGTAAACCTAGAAGGAAGAGGGTTATTAGGAAAAACAGGTGTTGACGCCCGTATTTTTAGAGTGATGGGAGATAATGATATTAGTGTAAGTATTATTTCTCAAGGTTCTTCAGAGCGAGGAATTGGTCTTGTT
>CAXBGV010000072.1:0-10279 GCA_963975235.1 uncultured Flavobacterium sp.
GTTATGTTTATTTAAACTGATTTCAGATTGTAAAGATACTATGAAAAGTTCTTAAAATAAAGGAATTGGATTGGATTTATTGATGGGGCGATAATCCAAAATTAGACAAGAAAAAAACCCGACTAGCTTTGAATCGCTAACGGGTCATACATAAAAATTTCAAAAACCAATTATTCGTATTTTAAATATCTCAAAATGTCCATTTTGGTCGCTTGAAACGCTTTATACAAAACTACTACTAAAGTAAGTAACATTAAAACAAAAAACCCAACAAGGAATGGCAAAAACGAAATAGAAATCCGAAAAGCGAAATTTTCCAACCATTTATTCAATAAATAATAAACAGGAAATAACGCTATTAAAAACCCTATACTACAATACAAAATGTATTGCTTAGATAGTTCTTTGAGTAGCATATTCGTTTCTGCGCCTAATACTTTCCTAATCGCAATTTCTTTCATTCGTCTTTGTATCGAATAAGAAGCTAAAGCATATAGTCCAAAAAGTGCTATTAGAATTACTACTATATTTAACAATGAAAATAGATTCTTTTGCTTTACATACGATTCATAGGTCCTCGCGTATTGTTTATCGACAAAATCATAGTTAAAAGGATATGCGGTATCAACCTTAGTCCATAATGTTTCGATATCAGCAATTGTATTTTCAATACTATCCGATTTTAGTTTCACGAAAACCTTATTGATATTTTGAGCAATATCTACCGTTTTAAGATGATAGAAATACATCCCTGACACCTCTACTTCAGGACTTAATAAATTAAAATCTTTAACAACTCCTATGATTTTTAATTTTCTTTGTTTGATAATTAGTTCTTTTCCTATAGGATCTTTCATGTTCATCAACTTTTGAGCCGTTTCATTAATCACCACAGAAGTAATCGTATCCGAAGCATGTTGCTGATCAAGAGACCTTCCCTTAACTACTTCTATTTTCATCATTTCGAACATACCAAAATCAACTGCAATTGTTCGTCCTTTAAAAAGTTCATCATTGTACAATACACCTCCTAATGAATCATCTGAACCATCAAATGAAATCAATCCTGTAGAAGCTTGTTCTACCCCTTTTATTTTAGCCAGTTCTTGTTTTATTGTACTGTATTTGTTGTAGATATTTTGCCCCACGTTTTCCAACTCATAATCCGAATTAGGAAAATTCAAATTAATCTCAATCACTTGATCTCCTTTAAAACCTAAATCTTTATGGATTAGATAATCGATTTGCTGATACACAATATAAGAACCAACAATAAAGAAAGTAGCCACTGTAAACTGGAAAATCAACATTCCGTTACGCAACCAGATTCCGTTTTTACTTCTTCCAAAATTACCTTTCAGAACTTTTAAAGTTTCGAAATTAGCAACATAAATGGCTGGAAGTATTCCTGCCACCAAAACCGTAATACTGAAAATCAGAATTAATTGCAGATAAAACTGACTGCCAATTATTCGCAAACTCTTATTTAAAAAATCATTGTAATACGGCAAAGTCAACTCAACAATAACCAATGCTAGTAAAATCGAAAACGAACTTATTAGAGCAGTTTCAAAAATAAATTGCATTACAATAGTACCTTTTGAAGCACCCACAACTTTACGAACACCAACTTCTTTAGCACGTTTAACCGCATTGGCTGTAGACAAATTGATATAATTTACAATCGAAAGAATGAGAATTAAAACTGATAACCCAACCATAATTAACAAAAACTGATAATTCCCTCTGCCCTCTGGATATCCATCTGTAATAGAATGTAATCTTGCTTTTGAAAGGGGTTCCATAACTACATCAAAATGTCCAATTTTTTTAGCCATTTCTTCGGGAGTAAACCCCTCCAGCTTAGCTATTCTTTCAATAAAATCGCCACTATACATTCTTTCTAAGCTCTTTCGAGTATTCTCAATTTTTGACGGATCTTTAACTTTTAAAAGTAATTTAAGGACAAAAGGAGATGTTGTATTCCCACTTGTAAACTCTTTCATTTTATTCATTATAACATCTGGAGCAATTGAAGAATTCCCTGGAATATGATACACAGCGCGTACTACAAACATGTTATCCAAACATGTTATTTGTTTGCCAATTGGATTTTCGTCACCAAAAACTCGTTTAGCAATCACATCCGAAATAGCAACACTTGAATCATCTTTTAATGCTGAAATTGCATTTCCTTTAATAATTTCAAATGGAAAAAGAGAAAAGAAGTCGCTTTCTACATTGATAATTTTATCGACTATTTCTTTCTTGCCGTTATAAATAACTTTGTCCTTTTGATACCAACTGTCAGCATAAACTACCTTTTCTACATTAGCATCTTCATCTAAAATAGGCTTTAGGAATAAAGCACAATCTGAAAAAACGGGCATTCCTGTTAATTGTACTAAAACCTGATACACATGATCCTTCTCAGGATTCCAATCATCATAACTTTGTTCGTCGTTCCAATATAATAAAGCGAAAATCAACCCCGCAATACCAATACTCAATCCTAAAACATTGAGAAATGAAAACAGTTTGTTTTGCTTGAGGTGGTATATAAATATTTTTATCCAGTTGTGTAACATCGTTTATTCTATTTTAAAATTAATCGGCTTTAAAATTATCTCTAATCAGCTTAACATTATTATTTTTCCAAAACCTATTATTCGTATTTTAAATATTTCAAAACATCCATTTTAGTTACTTGGTACGCTTTTGCTAAAACAATTACTAAAGTCAAAAACAGCAAGCTCACCAGCGCTACAATAAATGGAAAGAATGGAATATCGATACGAAATGCAAAATCTTCAAGCCACTTTTGCAATAGAAAATAGGCCGGGAATATCCCAATTAGAAATCCAGCCAAACAAAAGAATACATATTGTTTTGACAACTCTTTCAGTAAGGTATTGGTTTCCGCGCCAAGGGTTTTACGAATGGCGATTTCTTTTAATCTTCGTTCCATAGAAAAAGAAGCTAAGGCAAATAATCCAAAAATAGCAATCACGATCACAATCAAATTAAGAATAAAAAACAAGTTTTTTTGTTTCAGCTGTTCTAGATAGGTTTTGGCAAACGTTTTATCTACAAATTCGTATTCAAAAGGATAATCTTGATTGATATTCTTGTTCCAATACGTCTCTAATTCCGCAAGTGTTCCCTCTAAATTATCAGGACTCACCTTAACATATACAAATTGAAAATTATTCCACCCTAAGGTTTTTAGATTTACAAAAATCATGGGTGGAATCTTATTTTTTAAACCAGTGATGTTAAAGTCTTTAACTACACCTACAATTTTAAATTTCAACGTTCCTTTATCATTCCCCCAACCCGAAGTGATAATTGTATTTATTGGCTTCTTGAGATTCAACGTTCGTACGCAAGTTTCATTCATCAACATATTGCTCACCGTGTCTGAAGCAAATTCAGGCGATAAATCCCTTCCTTCTACAATCTTAATTTTCATCATATCCAGAAAACCAAAATCCATATTCACATTATGCCCCTGAACAAAAATACCATTGTGGGCAAACCCAGAAGTAGAATTGGTATCATCACCAAAAGACCCTTCAAATGTTGAAACATTTTGGACACCTGACATCTTGAGTAGTTCCTGCTTAGTAGTTTCGTACTTTTTTAATTTGGTTTCCCAATCATCATACCTAAACCTAATTCGAATAATTTGATCACCACTAAAACCTAGGTCTTTATCGCTCATATAACTTACCTGTTGGTACACTATCAAAGCTCCAATGATAAAAAAAGCAGCTATCGAAAATTGAAAAACTAACATTGAATTTCGCATCCAAATTCCGCTTTTACTTCTAGAGAAATTCCCTTTAAGAACCTTTAAAGTTTCAAATTTTGATATATAAATTGCTGGAAATATCCCTGCAAAAATAATTAATAGAATAAAAATTAAGACGATTTGTAAGTAAAACTCGCTCCCGTTTAAAGTTAAATCTTTATTCAAAAAATCATTATAGAACGGCAATGTAAGCTCTACAATAGCTAATGCAAGAATAACCGAAAAACAAACTACAATAGCTGTCTCAAAGATAAATTGCATAATAATCAATGATTTACTAGCCCCTACAACTTTTCTAACCCCTACTTCTTTTGCTCTTTTTATAGCTGAGGCTGTTGCCAAATTAATGTAATTAACGATGGACAAAACCAATATCAAGATCGACAAACCCATCATAATATAAATCAACTGTAAATTACCCTGTCCTTCTGGAAAATTACTTCCTATAGATGCTTTTGTACCCTGCAATCGCGCCGTTTTTAGTTGGTCTACAATAATCTTAGAGTCCCCGTTTTCCTTAATGAACTGAGCAACAGATTGACCGCTTTCTTTAGCGTTTTTTTGCGTTCTATTCTCAAAAACGATCTTTTCCATTTTTTTTACCACAGCTGCAATGACAACGTCTTTTTTAACCTTAATCATCAATCCATAGTTAAAGTTCCCCCAGCTCTCGCGGTCTCTTTCCTTGATTAGTCCATTAAATACATAATCAGGTTCTACCGCCGATGGTTTTATGATTTTATAAACTGCTTTTACCGTATAAAATTCATTCTCAAAATTGACTGATTTGCCAATAGGATCCTCCTCATTAAATAGCAATTTCGCACTTGCTTCAGAAATAGCGACACTATTTTTTTCTTTTAGAATAGCCGTTTTTGCCCCTTTGACAATAGGAAAAGGGAAAATATTAAAAAACTCTTCGTCAGAAATGACTGCTTTTTTTACAATCAATTTTTTGGACTGATATTTTAAAAGCCCTCCATCATACCTATTGCTGAAAAAGCAAATCGATTCTATTTCTGGAATAGTCGCCTTGCAGGTAAGTCCAAAAGGAGTTGAGTTAGATGCCCAAATTTCTTTCTGCGGGCCCATTTGATTCAAGACCTGATACACATTCTCATTGTTTGGATTCCAAGCATCATAAGAATGCTCATTATTCCAGTACAAGGTTGCAAAAATCAACCCAGCAATACCAATACTCAACCCCAAAACATTGAGAAATGAAAACAGTTTGTTTTGCTTGAGATGGTAAATAAATATTTTGATCCAGTTGTGTAACATAATTTTTGATTTGTTGATTTTGATTGATGATTGATGATTGAAATCGTAATTTATTGAAAAAGTATAGTGCAGAGCAACTCAAAAACTAATTGGATGATTGACAGTATTAAAAGTATCATGATTATTATATTGTAAAAACATCTACATTTCTTTGATTCATTTTTTCAGAGAAAACAACGCCATCTTTCATAAGAATGGTTCTTTGAGAAAATGACGCATCATAATCAGAATGTGTAACCATCAAGATAGTTGCACCTTTAGCATGCAAATCAGTTAGCAACTCCATAACTTCATTTCCAGTTTTACTGTGCAAATTTCCAGTAGGCTCATCGGCCAAAATAATTTTAGGATCGTTTATCAAAGCTCTTGCCACAGCCACACGTTGTTGTTGCCCACCAGAAAGTTGTTGTGGATAATGTTTTAATCGATGCGCAATGTTTAACTTTTCAGCAATTGCTTCTACTTTTAATTTTCTTTCCGAAGCCTTTACGCTATTGTAAATTAATGGTAATTCGATATTATCGTAAACCGAAAGCTCGTCGATAAGGTTAAAATTCTGAAAAACAAATCCGATGTTTTCCTTACGAACACTAGAACGTCCTTTTTCTTTTAGTCCAATCATTTCTTGGTTCAACAACGTATAACTCCCGCCTGAAGCACTGTCCAATAGCCCAACAATATTGAGCAATGTTGATTTTCCGCAACCCGAAGGCCCCATAATTGAAAGAAAATCCCCTTCATTGATTTGCAAATTGATCCCGCTTAATGCGGAAGTTTCTAACTCTTCTGTTCTGAAGATCTTGGTTAGGTTTTGAATTGTTATCATCCTTTTATAGTTTTTTATGTTTTTGATTTAAGAACGCAGTACATCTGCATTCGGTTTTTATTGTATATTCAGTTCTTCGACTTCTTTATAGTCGGCATAAGATGACGTTATTACTTTCTCGCCCTGTTTCAATCCTTCTAACACTTCATAATACGATGGATTTTCTCTGCCTAATTTTATATTTCTTCTCACTGCTTTACTTCCAATGACAACAAACAACCACTTTCCAGCGGTTTCTTGATTGAAACTACCTTTTGGAATCACTAAAATTTTATTCTTTTCAGATAAAATAAGTTTTATCCCAAAGCTCAATCCATCTTGCAGAGCCAAATCTTCTTTAGAATCAAAAAGCAATTCCACTTGAAAACGACCACTTTTAACCTCTGGAATCACTTTTGCAATGGACACACTTACTGTTCTCCCTTTATATTCAATTTGTCCTTTTAAACCCACACGGATTTTCTCCAAGTAAAATTCATCCACTTGCGCACTCAACTTGTAGCCTTCGCGAGAATCGATTCTACCAATACTTTCTCCGGCTAGAAATGTTTTTCCTAAAATAGGTTCAAATGAAGTTAATCTTCCTGAAACTGGTGCCGTAATCAAGAAGTTTTTTTTATTACTCCTTAGAATATCTAAACTCATATCCATCGTTTGTATCGAATGATTAATCTGCGAAATCTGTACCTGATTGGTTTGTTTCTCCTTTTGAATACTAGTCCGAATATTGCTTTTACGTTCTTCTTGAAAACGCAGACTTTCCTTTATTAAATTCCAATCGTTTCTTGAGATAATATCTTTTTCAAATAATTTTGAATTCATATCATATACCCTCTTCGCATCATTGTAATCATGTTCTATTAACGCAAGATCTTTCGTTAAGTTCAATTCTTGGTTTCTAATATTTAGTTTACCGGTATTCAAATTATTGATTTGCTCAATGATTGCGGTTTCCTGCGTCAAGTAATTCAATTCTGTATTCGGATTGTACATGCGTGCTAACGGTTGCCCTTGCCTCACCATTACGCCGTTTTCTACAAAAATTTCTTTGACGGAACCGCCTTCAATGATATTGACCAATACCAAATTCAATGGCTCCACTTTGGCCTGAAAAACAATGAAATCTTCAAAAAATTCTTGGCTTACTTCTTTTACCAATAGTTCATCCGCTTTTACATTTAGACTTCGCTTTTTAGATACCGAAGCATAAACAACCGCTCCAGCAACTAAAAAACTCACAAATCCTATTATTAAGTACCTAAATTTTCTATTTTTACGGGGAATAACCTTGTCCATTTTTTATAATAATTTACTGATTATCAACATACAAAAGCATGCCAAAGGATTTAAAATTCCTAAACCCATGGTTTTCAACACGGTTGTAAAAAATCAAAAAAATAAAGTGTTCGAAAACGGACAGTACCCTGTTCAAAAGTGAACATAAACAAATAATGATGCGAAAAAAACAAGCCAAAATACTTATTGTTGACGACCAAGAAGAAATTCTTTTTTCGGCAAAAATGATCTTGAAGAAGCATTTTGAAGAAATTTTCACAACAAATGACCCAAAAAAAATAATTACGCTCCTTGGCGAAAATCAAATTAATGTTGTTCTATTGGACATGAACTACCGCATTGGTTTTGAAGATGGACGCGAAGGCATTCATTGGCTAAAAGAAATAAAAACATTGTCGCCAAAAACAGTCGTACTATTAATGACCGCTTTTGGCAAAATAGAAACAGCCGTAGAAGGAATGAAAATGGGCGCTTTTGATTATATATTAAAACCTTGGGATAACGATAAATTACTCTTTACTATAGACAAAGCCGTTGTGGAAAGTCGAAAACTCAGTCGAACATCGAACTCGGAAACCGCTCCTAAAAAACACTTTATTGGTAGTTCTCAAAAAATAAAACAAGCGTATTCCATTGCTGAAAAAGTAGCAAAAACAGATGCCAACGTCCTTATTTTAGGAGAAAACGGAACAGGTAAATTTGTCTTTGCTGAACATATTCATCAACATTCTGATCGAAAAGACAAACCATTCGTTCATGTTGATTTGGGTTCGTTAAGCGAAAACTTATTTGAAAGTGAACTTTTTGGCTATGCCAAAGGTGCTTTTACCGATGCCAAAACCGATACGCCAGGACGATTTGAAACAGCCGATAATGGGACTGTTTTTTTAGACGAAATAGGCAATATCCCTTTGCATTTACAATCAAAACTATTGCATGTTTTACAAACAAGAAAAGTCACGCGCTTAGGCGAAAGCAAACCGAGACCATTAAACGTAAGAATCATATCAGCAACCAACAGTGACATTAAAAATGACGTCGAAAACAAAATTTTTCGAGAAGACTTGCTGTATCGTATTAATACCATGGAAATAAACCTGCCTCCTTTGCGAGAGCGAAAAGACGATATTGTACCCATGGCGCAATTCCTTCTAAAGCAGTTAGGCGAAAAATACAATCAAAGCGAAGTCATTTTTGACAAAAACGTGGCTGAATATATGGAACGTTATCCTTGGAAAGGAAACATTAGAGAATTAGAAAATAAGATTGAGAGGGCATTGATCATGTCCGATGACAATACGATTTCGGTAACAGATTTAGACCTACTCAGCTTTGAATATACTGAAACCGCTGAGGAATATCCGTTATTAGAAATGGAAAAAAATGCTATCGAAAGAGCTCTTTTTAAAAATAACGGCAACATTAGTAAAACCGCCGAAGAATTGGGTTTATCCAGAGCCTCACTGTACCGTAGAGTTGAAAAATTCGACATTAAAAACAACGACTAATGAATAGCTGTAAATTTTACAATGCCCTTTTTGCAAGAGTTTTTATTGTCATTATAACGCTCGCTTTTTCACTTTACCTATTTGGAAACGGTTATTTGTATAGTGGAATTTTAATAACGCTATTTTCTATTTTGATCTGTGCCGAAATGTATTCGTACATCAAAAACAAATTGACTTTTTACGACAAAACGATACTTTCGATACTTAATAATGATTTTTCTGCTAGTTTCCCAGCTGCCTACAAAGAAGGGGATTATAAAAACTTATGCCTTTTGTATGACACTTTGAAAGAGAAACAACAC
This sequence comes from uncultured Flavobacterium sp., assembly GCA_963975235.1. Taxonomy (GTDB): domain Bacteria; phylum Bacteroidota; class Bacteroidia; order Flavobacteriales; family Flavobacteriaceae; genus Flavobacterium. The sequence continues at coordinate 9,028 of CAXBGV010000072.1, forward strand.
GACCTCAGTTCAAAAGAATTAATTTATCGCTCCATCATAAACAATATTGATACCGCTGTTTTAATTTTAGAAAAAGAAAATGACAGCTGGACTATTTTCTTGATGAACGATTGTTTTTCAACTCTTTTCAGCGTACCGAAAGTGACTAATTGGGACTATCTCAAAAATTACCTGCCATCACTTTGTCAAGAAATTGAAAATACTGGTTTTAACGAATTAAAGACGTCCATTAACATCAAAATAGAGCAACAAGAAGCGCAGACATTTATGTTGCAAACTTCGTTGACAAAATCGTTTAACAAAGAGTACTTTATCATCCTATTGGACAGCATCCAGCGTGTTATTGAGAAAAAAGAAAAAGAAGCCTGGATTAATTTGATGAAAATCATCTCTCATGAATTAATGAATTCCTTGACGCCTATTCGATCGCTGTCGCAAAATTTACTACAAATTGTAGATCAAGAACATTTAGAAGCCGAAGATTTTGAAGACATCAAAAGCAGCATTTCGACTATTATAAACCGAAGCGATCATTTGCAGTTTTTTGTAGAGAACTATCGTAAACTGGCTGCGCTTCCTACACCAAACAAAAAACCAACACCAATTCATTTATTGTTTGAAGATTGTCTTAAAATAATGTCGCCCCTATTCGAATCAGAAAATATAGTCATCATCAACGACATAGAAAAAAATAAAATAATTGACATTGACAAAAACCAAATAGAACAAGTCATTATAAACTTACTCACCAATAGTGTTTTTGCCTTAAAAGAGAAAAAGCAAAAAAGCATACAGCTGACGACGACGACACAAAACAATCGTTTCTACATCACCATATCAGATAACGGAGGAGGAATAGAAAGTGAAATTAAAGACAAAATATTCCTGCCCTTTTTTACCACTAGAAAAGATGGCGCTGGTATTGGACTTACACTTTCGAAAAACATTATAGAAGCCCACGGTGGTTATCTAAGTTATCAAACTGATTCTGATCTATCAGGAGGTACAACGCATTTCACGATCTGTTTTATTCATGGGAATAATTAAACACAAAGATTAAGAGATACGTAGATTTTTCCTAACATTTTCAATACGCATTATCCCCTTTTTCAAAAGGTTAATCAGTAAAAATTCTGCTTAATTATTCTGTTTACCGAGAAACACAATATTAAAAACTGATTACTGCTAACTTACAGGCGGTTGCCAAAAATATTTCTCAAAATTTACAATTTGATTCTCGACCACTTCAATT
>CAXBGV010000073.1:0-9998 GCA_963975235.1 uncultured Flavobacterium sp.
TAAAACTACAATACCATTTCATAGACAATTAATGGATGATCCTAGATATATCGAGGGTGATTACACAACTGCATTTATGGATACTTTTAAAATGAACGATCCAGAATAAGATCAATTCATATCTTAAATAATTATAAAGCTATACTTTTCGAAGTGTAGCTTTTTTTATTTCTTCCAATTCTATTTGGGTAAAAAATAAACACAATCTGTGCTTATTGTAAACAGGTAAACACTATTTTATTTTGCAATTAAAGTGTAATTCATACATTTTCAATGTTTTATATGTTTTTGACTCTCATACTATTTTTGTGGTATAATCTTTTCATTGTTTTAAATGTAAATAATTAATATACACTCTTAAAAAACTTATATCATGAAAAAATTAATTTTATCTGCCGCTATTTTATTAGGAAGTTTGAACACATTTGCAGCTACAACCTCTGCAATTAATCCTATTGAAGGTTTAGTAATTATCGCTGAAGAATTTACCGAAATTAAAATCGACGAATTGCCAGCTGCCGTTACTGAAGCGTTAAAAAAAGCATATCCTGATGCAATTATTTCTAAAGCATTTATTAATGAAGCAAAAGAGTACAGACTAGACGTGACTGTTGGTGACAAAGTGGGATCCTTGTTTGCTGATGCAAATGGGAATTGGATACAAAAACAAGAGTAAAAATAGTGGTATGATCAGAAGGCTACTGCCCGAGCAGATGTCAATGATATCTTATTCAAAATAATTTTGGTTTATGTTTGGTTCAAAAAGTGATTGTAAAATACAATCACTTTTTTTTTACATAATTTTATGAATTGTAGATTTTATAAGTATTATTTTAGCCTTAAAATCATAAAGGATAATGCAAAAGATTTTAATAGTCGAAGATGATGTTTCATTTTGTAAAATGTTAGAAAAGTTTCTAATTAAAAACAAGTATGATGTAAAAAGTGCCTTTGCTGCCGCAGAGGCTCGACTTATAAGACAACAAGATACATTTGATTTGATATTGATTGATTTGCGACTACCTGACGCAGATGGTATTGATTTGCTACTTGAATTTAAAAATGATAATGCTGCTGTTCCAATTGTTTTGATGACCGGCTATTCTGAAGTTAATACAGCAGTAAAAGCGATCAAGAATGGCGCTGCAGATTATATTTCTAAACCCTTTAATCAGGATGAAGTTTTACTAGTAATTACTAATGCGCTTAAAGTGCCAACAGGTAAAGAAGTGTCCCAAGTTAACACTGCTACAAAGTCTAAACCCGCACAATCAGAATATGTAAAAGGTATATCTGAACCTTCCTTAAAATTAGCAGAGCATATCAAATTAGTGAGTCCCACAGACATGTCTGTTTTAATAATAGGTGAAAGTGGTACTGGTAAAGAAATTATAGCCAAAGGCATTCACGAAAATAGTCGCCGCGTAGGTCGACCTTTTATTGCCGTCGATTGTGGTGCTATTCCGAAAGAGCTAGCGGCCAGCGAATTCTTTGGGCATTTAAAAGGATCTTTTACAGGCGCAATCTCGGATAAAATTGGCTATTTTGAAGCTGCGAATGGAGGTACTTTGTTTTTGGATGAAATAGGTAATTTAACGTACGAGAACCAAGTCCAATTGTTGCGTGCACTACAAGAGCGAAAAATTAAACCTGTAGGAAGTAATAAAGAAATTTCAGTAGATATTAGAATAGTTACTGCAACGAATGAAGATTTGCGTGAAGCAGTAAAAAATGGTGATTTTCGTGAAGATTTATACCATAGGATCAATGAGTTTTCTATTGATTCACCGTCATTAGTAGATCGAGCGGAAGATTTAATGATTTTTGCCGAATTCTTTTTGGCGAAGGCCAATGAGCAATTATACAAAGAGGTGATCGGTTTTTCTAGCGAGGTCGTCCAAATTTTTCAAAATTATTCTTGGCCAGGAAATTTAAGGGAAATGCAAAATTGCGTCAAAAGAGCAACCCTATTGACACAAGGAGACTTTATCGAAAAAAATGTTTTACCCTCGGAGTTTTTTCAATCGAAGGAACAAAAATTGTCAAATGAATCCAATTTAGCTTTACCAGACAACGAAAAAGAACTAATTCTTAATGCACTTGCAAAGACACAAAATAACAAGTCAGAAGCTGCTAAACTTCTTAAAATTACCAGAAAAACACTTTACAATAAAATTAAGTTGTACGACATCAATTAAATAACTTTAATTAATTCGCTAAACAGATAGTTTATTTTGGCCTCAAGCTGCATATAATAGTCGGTGCTTTCTTTTGTATTTAAATCAGCTGTTTCTAAAATTCTTAAAATTCCAGCAATTTCATTTGCTTCGATTTGTCTAAACATCGGACCCATTTTGTGGGCAACCTGTTTCACCATTTCGAAATTTGATAGTTCTATGTTTTCTCGGAGAGCAATCAAATTTGTTTTGGTTGTATCGATTAGTGATTCAATTATAGTTCGTATTTCGTCCTTGTCATTATTTAAGAATGATCCTAAAGATTCTAATGAAAACAATGAAGTATCACTACCGTTCATAATTTTGTCCTGATCAGGAATTGATTTTTCTAAAAAGATTGCATCAATAGTTTTTAGTAAGAGTGCTGGTGTAAAAGGCTTGCTAAGAACAACTGTAAATCCTGCTTTTGTGTAGGTTGTTTCGGCTAGATCTGTTCGGCCAGTCATTGCAATTATTGGTTGGTTGTCGTAATAATTGTTATTCATGTCCCTAATAGTACTCACGAGTGTAAAGCCATCAATTATTGGCATTTGGATATCAGTAATTAAGAGGTCAAATGCAGTTTTATTGATTGTGTTTATTGCTTCGTTCCCGTCACTAAAGGACAAAACGTTATAAAATCTTTTTAAAACTTGAGTGGTTAATTGCAACAAATCAGTATCGTCGTCTACTACAATTATGGTTCTGTTTTGTACTTCAGGAACGTACATGGTGCTTTTGGTTGCGTGAGCTTGATTAGAAGGAGCGAAAGTAATTGGCAGTTGTATTTCAAAACAACTCCCTTTTGCAGAGCTTTCTTTTAGATATAAATTGCCACCTAACAAATGTGTTATTTTTTTAGAAATAGAAAGCCCTAAACCTGTGCCTCCAAAAGTTTTTTCTATTGCTTCATTTGCTTGAGCAAACTCCTCAAATATCAGTTCTTGACTGTCTTGCTCGATACCAATACCCGAGTCGTTGATCGAGAGTAGTACCGTGTTTTTATTATGAATTAATTCTGCTGAGATATTAATAAAACCTTCGGTAGTAAATTTGTAGGCGTTACCAATTAAATTTGTCAAAACTTGTTGTAGTCTAAATTCATCTCCCAATATTGGCTGATTAAGTTCTTCGTCGATGTTTAGAACCAGCCTAATATCCTTTTGGGAATAAACAGATTGGATGTTTTTAGATACGGTCTTGATGGTTTTTTTTAACGAAAATGGTTTTGCCTCGATGATTATTTTGCCAGCTTCTATTTGAGAAAAGTCCAAGAGATCTTTTACTAAACGAGTAATGTAATCGACAGAGTTTTTAATGTTCGTGGTAAAATAGGCTTGCTTTTTGGATAAGTCCGAGTTATCTAGTAATTCAGTGTATCCGGCAATCGTACTTAACGGCGTTTTTAAATCATGTCTTACAGTTGATATTAGTTGTTCCCTGCTTTTTAGCAAGTTTCGAGTTTTAAAATTGGCTACCTCAAGTTGTTTTTTGTACAACTGCGTTTTAGAAAAATCATTAGCAATTAAAATCGAAAAGAAAACAGTAAACAATAGACCAATAATGGCTGCTATTGTTACAATTTCGTTTATTCTTTTTAGTGACTTGTCTTTCTCGTTGTTATTTTTAATTGAATAAACTATTACTTCTCTTTCTATAAGATGCAGTACTTTTCGGAGCTGATCAGAAATTAAAATTTCATTGTTTAGTAGTTTTTTTTCTTCAAGGTTTAAAGCATTTCTTTTTCTTTCGGTCTTGTTTTTCACACTATTAAGTAAGCGCTTAGAGGCAGCAAGTATAGAATCAGATGCTTTTTTTGATAGGGTATTCGTACTGTCATCGGGAATGTTTTTGTTCAGGTACTCTACGTAATTTTGTAAAACATTGCGCTGATACCTGCTTAGATTATCGGGATTTTTATGAAAGTCCTTTAACCTAAGTTTGCTTAAAGAAAACTCTAGTTTGTCTAATTCTGAAATTGCATTTTTAACAGAAGCTTCATCTGTGTTTTGACTTTTTATAATTTGAAGTTTCTTAATGTTTTTGGTTTTATCACTTAGTAAAACAGAAACACTATCTAATAAACTTATTTGGTATTTACTAGATACAATCGTTTTTAGGGAGTCAATACGCAGTCCAAGTGAGTCTGTTTCTAGGAGATAATTTTTAAAATCAGTCGCTGAGTTTGATTGGATTGTTCTTCGTGCTAAACTCTCCGTTTTATAAACGTTCGAGAAGAGTTTACTAATTTTAAGAACCTTGTTTTCTTCCAGATTCAATTTACTTTCTACTTGGGAAAATACTTTGTTTTCAGAATATAAAATCCACCCAACACTAAAAACTAGCGCTGTTAAAGCAATATAGCTAACAAAAACTTTTACAGGGATGTTATTGCTTTTAGTTTTCATTGTACTTGAAACTGTTGGGTGAATTTAATTTTTTTTTACAGTGTTTCTTTAAGCCATTTAAAGAACTCCTTTTGCCAAACTTGCGCATTTTGCGGTTTTAAGACCCAATGGTTTTCATCAGGAAAATAAACAAACCTGCTTTTTATACCCAATAGTTGCGCAGCTTGAAAAGCTTCTTGACCTTGACCAATTGGTACACGAAAGTCTTTTCCTCCTTGAAAAATAAGGATAGGAGTATTCCATTTATCTACTAAAGTCGCAGGGTTGAAAGTCGTGTACGTTTTTTGAGCAACGGCATTGTCTTTTTCCCAATAGGCACCACCAAAATCATAATTTGCAAAGAAAACCTCCTCTGTCGTTCCAAACATGCTTTGCGTATTAAACACACCGTCATGAGCAATAAATGTCTTGAAGCGATTGTTGTGTATACCTGCTAAATAAAAAGCGGAATAACCACCGTAACTAGCTCCAACGCATCCTAAACGATTTTTATCCACATAGTTTTCTTTGGCGACATCATCAATCGCAGACAGGTAATCATTCATTACTTGACCGCCCCAATCCTTGCTGATTTGTTCGTTCCATTCTACACCATGCCCTGGCATTCCGCGTCTGTTAGGTGCAACAACTATATAACCATTTGCAGCCATCAACTGAAAATTCCAACGGAAAGAATAAAATTGAGATAGCGCACTTTGTGGGCCACCTTGACAATACAATAGTGTTGGGTATTTTTTAGTAGCATCAAAATTTGGAGGTAAAATAACCCAAACCAACATTTTTTTTCCATCAGTGGTCGTTACGTATCTCTTTTCTGTTTTGCTTAAAGCCAAAGAATTATAAACTTCAGTATTTACATTTGTTAGTTGTTTCCAGCTTTTTTTCTTTACATCATAAGAGAAAATTTCGCTAGCATGGTTCATATCACCTCTTGTCACGATTGCATTCGTTCCGGAGAAACCAATAATTTCATTAACATCAAAATCGCCATTCGTGATTTGGCTTACATTAATGGCAATACGAGTCAAACCAGGAAAATTTACTTCAAATAATTGTTTCGTACCATCTACAGCTGCTATAAAATAGATTTTTTTGCCATCGACACTCCACTTAAAACTTTCTACAGTCCCGTCCCAATTAGCAGTTAGGTTCATTTTCGTGCCTCTAAAATCAACAATGATATCGTTTTTATCTGCTTCAAAACCATCGCGCTTCATTTGTAAATAAGTGAGGTCTCCCATTGGCGAAAATTGTGGCGCTACGTCATATCCCAAGTTTGCTTCGGTTCTATTTATCGTTTTTCTAGTGGCAAGATTGTATTCATAGATGTTTGTATTGGTCGAAATCGCATATTGGGTTCCTTCCTTTTTTTTAGACACATAAAAAATGCTCTTACTGTCTGGTGACCAAATATAATCCTCATCTCCTCCAAATGGTTTTTGCGGACTATCATATGGTTCGCCTTCTAAAAGATCAATCCCCGTTGCGCCCTCTCTGTTTTCTTTATAAAAAACATGATTAAACGTTCCTTCATTCCAAGTATCCCAATGGCGATAATCTAAACCATCATAAATCTGAACATCTGATTTGTCTAGATTAGGATAAAAATCTTTTCCATGTACTTTATTAATTTTGACCTCTTCGTTATAAATAATATATTTTCCATCAGGCGAAATATTTTTATCAGTAAGTATGCTTTTGTAATTGGTAATTTCGACCGCTTGACCACCATTTACGGGAATCGTGTAGAATTTCGAGTTTGACTTATTCTCTTCAACAGAAGGGGTGCTAACACTGTAAACAATGTTTTTACTATCTGCAGAAATTCCTAAAACAGACACGCGACCTAATTTCCATAGCATTTCGGGTGTCATCACATTTTGACTCATTGCGCTTAAACTCATCATTGTTAGGGTTGTAAGTAGTAATTTTTTCATTTTAATTGAATTAATTTCGAATTTTAAAAGTACAATTTAATTCAATTATCGGAATAGCTATTATGTTAACTCTTTCTCAATGTTCTACGCTTTTAATTGGGGTGGAATCTCTTTTTATCATCTAAAAATATTATTTTTATAAAAATTTGAAAAATGCAACTGAGTTATTGGGAGTTAAAAAATTGGTTTTCGAATGTAGATTATACCGTAGTAGGTAGCGGAATAGTTGGCTTACACGCTGCGTTACGCTTACGCGAAAGATTTCCTGCAAGCAAGATAATTGTGATCGAAAAAGGGATGTTACCCCAAGGAGCGAGCACTAAAAATGCTGGTTTTGCTTGTTTTGGCAGTCTGTCTGAAATCATCGAAGATTTAAACTCGCATACTGAGCAGGAAGTGGTACATCTAATTGAGAAACGATGGAAAGGTCTTCATTTGTTAAGGCAACGCTTGGGAGATACGGTTATTGATTTTAAACCTTTTGGAGGATATGAAGTTTTTTTAGAGGAACAAGATAGCATGTATGCCAGCTGTATCAATAAATTGCCTTTTGTAAATGAGATGTTGCGTCCGCTTTTTAAATCAGATGTTTATGCAAAGCAAGTAGATCGATTTGGCTTTAAGGGTACCAAACAAAATGTAATATACAATCCCTTTGAAGGTCAAATTGATACAGGAAATATGATGCAAGCTTTGCTGAAACATGCCTACACAGCAAATATTTTGATTTTAAACCAACAAACTGTAACAGCTATTTCAGAAAAGGGAAGTTCGGTTGAGATAGCGCTCAATGATTTTAGTTTTAGTTCTAAAAAAGTTTTGTTCGCTACAAATGGCTTTGCAAATAAATTGACCAACGGTGAAGTAAAGCCTGCTAGAGCACAAGTTTTAATTACAGAGCCCATAGCTAATTTGGATATAAAAGGAACTTTTCATCTAGATTGCGGCTATTATTATTTTAGAAATGTAGAGAACAGGATCTTATTAGGTGGTGGGAGAAATCTTGATTTTGAGGGAGAAACAACTACTGAATTGGCCCAAACAGAAATTATCCAAAATAAATTGGAACAGTTATTAAAAGAAGTAATTTTGCCAAACCAAGATTTTGAAATTGCGCACCGTTGGAGCGGAATTATGGGTGTTGGAAATAGTAAGAAACCTATAGTAAGTCAATTGTCAGAACATGTTTATTGTGGCGTGCGATTAGGCGGAATGGGTGTAGCAATAGGTAGTGTAATAGGAACAGAATTAGCAGATTTAGTATAATGGCAACAAAAACAACAGCAAAGAAAACCGCAAGAAAACCTAGTAAAAAAGAATCAAGGGATTTTAAATCCAAAGTAATGCGATTTTTGGGAAAATTGCTATTATGGTTTTTTGGTATTTCGATTTTTTTCGTTGTGCTTTTTAAATTTGTTCCAGTACCTTACACTCCTTTAATGGCAATCAGAGCTATAGAAAACAAAACTTCAGGTAAGGATGCTATATTAAGCCATGATTGGGTACCATTAGAAAAGATATCAGTTAATCTTCAAAAAGCAGTAATAGCAAGTGAAGATGGGTTTTTCTTAAAACACAGCGGTTTTGACTTTACCGCAATGCAAAAAGCGTATAAAAATAATGAACGTGGTCGCCGTATCAAAGGCGGAAGTACCATCTCACAACAAACAGCTAAAAATGTATTTCTTTGGCAAGGGCGTAGCTATATTCGTAAGGGACTAGAAGCTTATTTTACAGTTTTAATAGAATTGATTTGGGGAAAGGAACGAATTATGGAAGTCTATTTAAATAGTATAGAAATGGGTGATGGCGTTTATGGTGCTCAAGCAGCTTCTGAATATTGGTATCGTAAAGACGCCCTTAACCTGACTCCTATTCAGGCCGCTGGCATTGCGGCAATACTTCCTAATCCTAGAAAATTTACTGCAACAAGCTCTTCGTCTTACATTAATAAACGCAAGTCAAAGATCACGAAAGTAATGCGAACAGTAGGTAAAATCAATTACTAAATGCGTGTTAAAAATATCCATTTTGTTTTTTTTCTCTGCTATACGGTTCAAATATGGTGTCAAAATCCGAAATCTGAAATCGGGTTAATAACAGATAATGATTTGTACACTTCGTCCAGGTACGATATGTATTATACGAATGGTTTAGAGTTGTTTTATCGCTATGCATCCAAAAACAATAGCGAAAAAGTTGATAAGGAAATTACGGAGTTTACACTAGGTCAATATATTTATACCCCTAGATTTATAGAAGCACCAAATACAGCACTAGTAGACCGTCCTTACGCTGGATATTTGTTTGGAGAATTTGGTAAAAGTTTTTTTTACAAAAGTGAGTCGGTGGTGAAAACTAGCTTTCAGATCGGATACGTGGGTCCCAATGCTTTTGGTGAACAAGTGCAGAGCAATCTACATGAATTTATTGGTTATAAAAAGGTCGTTGGTTGGGAGTATCAAATTAAAAATGCACTTGCAGTTCAGGCTCAAGTATTGTATTCTAAAAAGTTATTTGCTAGTAGCACTTCTACAGCAATCGATTTTCATTGGCGTTCTGAAGCTGCTTTAGGTACTGTTTTATCGGGAGCATCTACTGGCTTTGTGAGTAGGATCGCTTTAAAAAAATTAGTTCCTATTAATGATTCTAATTTTTACAATGGCTCCATTGGTAGTAACACAAGCGAATTTTACTTTTACATCGCTCCTAGTATTAATTATCAGTTGTATGACGCAACAATTCAAGGAAGCCTTTTTAACGACAATAGTCCTATTACTTTTAGTATAGTGCCCTTTCGTTTTAATGGCGAAGCAGGTTTTAAGTACCGTAAAAACAATCTCAATTTGTCTTATGTTTTCATGTACCGAGGAAAGGAATTATATAGCAAGACCATATCGGGTTATTTTTATGGCTCTATCGGTCTTTCATATTTGCTCAAATAGTTTTTCTCCTATCGTGTTGACTTTATAGGTTAGTGATGCCCCGCTTGGATAATGATACAATTGTGAAAGAAAAGAAACAATATGAGTAATTTTTACACAATTGCCTGTAGTTGTATAGTTTATAAGTTGTTGTTTTTCAATGTTTTTATTTATGGAACAAGAGTTGTTTAGTACTTGTAAACCAAGTTAAACAATTAATTTCCTAAAAAATGAACATACAAACTGCCCCCCAAGGTGATCTTTTTAGCAACAAAGAATCGATAGTAGAATATTTTAAAAATAGCAAATACTTTAGAGGTGTTTTCAACAGAATCGTTTTATCAGCTACCATTTTTTTGCTTGTAGCAGGTGCGGCATTAGTGTACTACTTACAGCCAGATTTTTATAGTTTTAATCAAAGTAGAATTAATTCGCCTATAGGAGTAGCATTTTTTGTATTAACGACAGCCATACTGTTGTTTAAGCTCCTGTTTATCGTGTATAATGTGTATT
>CAXBGV010000074.1:0-9958 GCA_963975235.1 uncultured Flavobacterium sp.
TAAAAGACAAACAGTTTTCCCATACTGATTGAGCAGTTTTGTTCATAAATTCTATTAAATTATCCTATTATTGTAATTGACTTTTGTGAAAAAATATCAAAAGTTGTTCTTTTTTTTCGGGGTAACAAATATGTGAACAATTTTCTGTAAAAAAAAATATTTAGAGGTTGATTTTGAATAAAGATTGTTGTAAGTAGGATAAAGTTAGTGTCAAACAAACGTTAAATTGTAGAAAAAATTATATGAAAAAGCATGAATTAAAAGTACGAGTAAGGTACGCAGAAACAGATCAAATGGGGGTAGTATATCATGGCAATTATGCGCAGTATTTTGAGATGGGACGCGTGGAATGGCTTAGAAACCTTGGGATTTCGTATAAATGGATGGAAGATAATGGTGTGATGCTACCTGTTGTTTCGTTGAATATTAATTATAAAAAACCGGCTCGTTATGATGATTTGCTAACGATAAAAACAATTTTAAAAAGTCAGTCAACTGTCAAGATAGAATTTGATTATGAAATCCTCAACGAAAAGCAGGAGTTATTAACAATTGCGAACTCAATTTTGGTTTTTGTCGACATGAAAACAGGTCGTCCAACTGTGCCACCAGACTATGTAAAGGAAAAGCTTTTGCTGATTTAGAAATTTAGGAAACTAATATTGATTATTCTGTAATTTTTATTTCAATTTCAAATAATGAGTTAAAAATGTCGAATATCATTTCGGCATTTTTTTTTCGTGTTTTGATGATTATTTCGCAACTCATTTCCATTTTTTGACTGACCAAGTCAATATTTTTTTCTTTGATGATTCGCATGACTTTATTCATGTTTTTGTACTCAAATTGAATACAGTAATGAACATCAATTGTTTTTTCAATTATTGTACAAGTGTCTAAGGTAAGTTGAGCGGCAGTTTTGTATGCAGAAATGAGACCGCCTACTCCTAATTTAACTCCGCCAAAAAGGCGAACGACTACAACCAAAATATTTGTAACCCCAAATGATTGCAATTGGCCATAAATGGGCATACCTGCACTGTTACTTGGTTCTCCATCATCATTTGCTCTGTAATGAGGTTTTTCGGCTCCAATTTGATAAGCATAACAAAAATGGCCTGCGTTTGGGTGTTGCTTTTTAAGAAAATCGATAATAGGTTTTAGTTCCTCCTCTGATTCAATAGGAAAGGCATAGCCAAAGAATTTACTGTTTTTTTCTTTAAAAAGTATTTCCTCGGATGGTTTTTCTATGGTTCTATAAGTGTCTGCTTTTTCCAAAAAGTGCTTTTATTTGATTATTTACCTTCAAATAAATGTACGACATCATCTGTGCAAACCTGAAGGTTCCATACTTGAAGCCCTAATTGCATGGCGGCATCGGTATTTTCTTTTTTATCGTCAACAAATAAGGTGTGTTTGGGTAGTAGCTCGTGGTTATTGATCACCGTTTTGTATATTTCGAGATCAGGTTTACACATACCCATTTCATACGAAAAATATACTTTCTCAAAACATTGATAAAAATCACTGTAAAATGAAATACCGTTTTTGTTTTCGAACTCTCTTATATGTATTGCGTCAGTGTTGCTCAACAGAAATAAGCGGTATTTTTGAGATAAAAGTTGTAAAAATTCTAGGCGATACAGCGGAAAGTCTAATAAAACAGAATTCCAGGCTTGTTCTATCTCGTCTAAACTAGCGTTGGGAATTTGATTTTGTATTCCTTGTAAAAATGTCTCCCTGTCAATTAATCCTTTCTCAAATTGGTGGTTTAATAGATCAAGATCGTTGTTCCAATTTTTTAATCCTAATTTTTGCAAGTTTACAACAGGTGCTTGTTTGTCTAAATTGATAAAAACATCACCAAAATCGAATATAATTGTGTTAATCATAGTTTCTAATTATTAGTAGTTCATCATCAATTATTACTTGCTTTTTATATTCATTTATAACTAGTTTGGGTGCTTTTATACCCTCTTTCATAAATGAATTACCCTTGAATATGCGTGCTTCATCCCAAAGTTTAGCATCTATAAAAGTTTGTAGTGTTCTCGAGCCGCCTTCTATAATTACGGACTGTATATTGTGCTTGTACAGTATTTCTGCTGTTTGTTCAGGTATATTACCTTGGAAATCAAGGCTTTCAAAGATACAGTTTTCTGAATTTATTTCGTCTATTTGTTTGCAAATCACAATAGTTTTTACTTGATTATCAAATAGTTGATTGTTTTTTGGGATTCTTCTATTTGCATCAATAACAATTCGAATAGGGTTTTTGCCAGTCCAATCTCTTACATCTAGTCTAGGGCTGTCATCAATTGCGGTTTGTGTTCCTACTAGAATAGATTGCTCCTCACTTCGCCATTTATGTACGAGTTGTCTTGAATATTGATTGGTGATCCAAACAGGTTTGTTTTCCTTTTTATGAAGTGGGGCTATATATCCGTCTTGACTTTCGGCCCATTTTAAAATGATATAAGGTCTTTTTTTATTATGAAAAGTAAAGAAGCGATTGTTGAGTTCGTAGCACTCCTCTTCAAGTACACCTACTTTTACGTGGACACCTGCTTCAATTAGTTTTTTTATTCCATTTCCAGCAACTTTAATGTTAGGGTCTACTGTACCAATAACCACGTTAGGAATGCCACTTTGTATAATTAAGTCACAACAAGGTGGGGTCTTACCAAAATGGCTGCACGGTTCTAAACTAACATATATTGTTGCTTTTTTTAATAACGATTTGTCTTTTACAGATTGTACTGCATGAACTTCAGCATGAGGTTCTCCTGCTTTTCTATGCCATCCTTCTCCAATGATTTTACCCTCATGCACGATGACGCTTCCTACCATAGGATTTGGATAGGTGTTGCCTTGGCCGTTTTTAGCTAATTGTATGCAGCGTTTTATATATTTTTCAGATGTATTCACTATGCAAAAGTAGTTAATTTTGGCTTTATGAATTAGTTGTATTTGTGCTAAAAAATACAGTAAAGTATTTCTACTTTTGTGCTTGTACAGTAAAGCGGTATATTGATATGGAAAATTGGATTATAAGAAAGATAGAGAAGAAAGACAACGAAGCGGTAGCGCAGTTAATTCGTGCGGTTTTTGATGAATTGAATATTCCTAAGGTGGGTACCGCCTATGAAGATGTTTATTTGGATTTTATGTTTGAAGAGTACAGCAAAGAAAAGTCGGCCTATTTTGTTGTAGAGTACAATGGTAAAGTTGTTGGTTCAGCTGGTGTCGCACCTTTAGAAAATGAGGCTGCTACTATTTGTGAATTACAAAAAATGTATTTTTTGCCAGAAACACGTGGTTTGGGAATTGGTAGCGCTATGATGGCAAGGTGTTTAGAAACAGCAAAGGGTTTTGGTTTTGAGCAATGCTATCTAGAAACCATGCCTTTTATGCTAGATGCTCAAAAATTATATAAAAAGGTTGGATTTACGAATATTGATGCGCCTATGGGTAGCACGGGGCACACTTCCTGCCCAGTTTGGATGCTTAAAAATTTATAGGAGTTATAGTTGTTAATCATAAATGAGTACGGTATGAGAATTAGAGATTATAGAAGTCGCTTCATTGCAGCACTTACACCTTTGTATGATGCCGGCGAAGCTGAAAGTTTTTTTTATTTAATTCTGGAGGACAAGCAGCAACTGAAACGGATTGATCTCGCTTTGGCTCCTGACTTGCATTTTTCTGAGGAGCAATTACTAATGTGGGATACCTTATTAGAGCAATTAAAATTAGAGATTCCTGTACAGTACCTATTAGGAAAAACCAGTTTTTACGGACTTGATTTTCGTGTAAATGACGCGGTGCTTATCCCAAGGCAAGAAACAGAGGAACTGGTTGATTGGATTATATCTTCGGCCGAACTATTAAAGCCAGAAGGTCCTTTGCGGATTTTAGATATTGGAACAGGAAGTGGTTGTATCGCAATTACGTTAGCTAAAAACATCAGTAATGCTCATGTTTTTGCATTGGATGTGTCCGAAGATGCTTTGGCAATAGCCCGAAATAATGCTCTTGATAATGATGTTACTGTTACTTTTATTTCGCAAAACATACTAGAAACAGTCGATTTAGATCAAAAATATGATATAATTGTTTCGAATCCTCCGTATGTTAGAAATCTTGAAAAACACGAAATTAAGAAAAATGTTTTAGACAATGAGCCTCATTTAGCTCTTTTTGTGGAGGACCATGATGCCTTGATTTTTTATAAAAAAATAGCAGCTTTAGCGCAAAAAAATCTTGTAGAAAGTGGATTTTTATTTTTTGAAATAAATCAATACCTAGGGCCAGAAATGGTAGATTTATTAAAGCATTATGATTTTAAAAATATAGAATTACGTAAGGATATTTATGGCAATGACCGAATGACCAGAGCTACTTTATAGCTCTGGATTGTTTAATCAAATTACATTACTTAATAAATTTATTCGTATCGTAGTGCCTCAATAGGATCAAGAACTGCTGCTTTGATTGCAGGATAAAGTCCGGAAACAAGAGCTACTATAAAACTGGTAGTAAATGCAGCAAAGATGGCTCCCCACGGAATTACAAAAGCAAAATCTAATGCAGTTGCGATTCCAAAACCAATTAAAATTCCCAAAATAATACCTACAATACCTCCTAATTGACCAATAATCATGGTTTCGATAAAGAATTGTATCGCAACAGTAGAGCGCTTTGCACCCAAGGCTTTTCTAACTCCTATTTCTCGTGTTCGTTCTGTAACCGATACAATCATGATATTCATCAAAGCTATAGAGGATCCTAAAACGGTAATAATTCCAATAAGCCAAGACGCTAATCCGAGGTATTGGGTGATTCCTAAAATTCGGTTGATTAAATCATCAGAGCGAACAACACCAAAATTATTATCCTTAATAGGACTTAATTTACGTACTCTACGCATAGTGCTAGTAGCATTATCTATGGCTTGGTCTAAAATTTCTTTTTTAGAAACCATAACGCTAATGGAGTAATTTATCCTCGGAGCAGTAAACAAGGAACGTGCCACTTGAATTGGTATTAAAACTCTTAAATCTTGGCTGTTGCCAAAAGTAGAGCCTTTCTCTTTTAACACGCCAATTACTTTAAATCGGGCACCTCTGATAGATATGGTTTTGTTTAGCGGGTTTACATCTTTAAGAAGTCCTTTTTCGAAATCAGAACCCACAACACAAACGTAGTTGTTATTGGCGATATCAAATGTATTGAAGTTTCGACCCAAGCTAGTTTCTAGACCAGAATTAGTAATAAAATATTCGTCTACACCTATAACTGAGATTGCAGGATCTGTTTTATTAGCTTCGTATTTTACCTCGGCTATTGATGTAGCTGTAAATGAAACAGAAGTCTCTGAAAAAGGATAATTGAATTTATTTTTGAAGGCGACTGCTTCTGGATAGGAAAGTATCGGGTTGATAACGGTTCGTTCTTCTCCACCACGTCGTCTGGCTGTATTTTCGTATTGACTTATATTAAAGGTGTTGGCCCCCATGGAGGCAAAGTCAGATGAAATGGTGTTTTCAAGCGCTGATACCACTGTTAGGATTCCAACCAAAGCGGTTATCCCTATTGCGATAATGATTACCGTAAGTGAGGTTCGTAATATTTGGGTCTTGATGGAGCCAAACGCGATTCGGATATTTTCTTTTAATAAATTTAGCATCATGGTAGTTTGACACGAAAATACAATTTTTGTTACAAGTTTATTTTGGAAGAAGTATTATTTATTTTAAAAATTAGATATTTGCAGTTCTTAATTTAAGTATTTAGATTTTAGCTCTACTGTTTTTACATCAAGAGCAAGTATTAAACCCATATTTTAACAATGGCATCAAAACCAAGTATTCCTAAAGGGACGAGAGATTTTTCACCTGCTGAGGTGGCAAAAAGACAGTATATTATTCAAACAATTAAAAGTAATTTTGAGAAATTTGGTTTTCAACCCATTGAAACTCCTTCTTTTGAGAATTCAGAAACCCTAATGGGTAAATATGGCGAAGAGGGAGATCGTTTGATTTTTAAAATTCTAAACTCCGGAGATTATTTAGCAAAAGCCAATGCTACTCATCTAGAGAGCAAAGACAGTACTAAACTTACTGCTAGTATCTCTGAGAAAGCCTTACGTTATGACTTAACAGTCCCTTTTGCTCGTTATGTAGTGCAGCATCAAAACGAAATTGAGTTCCCTTTTAAAAGATATCAAATTCAGCCAGTGTGGCGTGCAGACCGTCCGCAAAAAGGACGTTTTAGAGAATTCTTTCAATGTGATGCCGATGTAGTAGGTTCTAAATCATTGTGGCAGGAGGTAGAGCTAGTACAATTGTACGATACTGTTTTTACTGAACTAGGGTTGAAAGGTGTAACGGTAAAAATTAACAACCGAAAAATTCTTTCAGGAATCGCTGAGGTTATAGGTGCATCAGATAAACTTATAGATTTTACTGTTGCTCTTGATAAGCTTGATAAGGTAGGTGAGGACGGTGTGAAAAAAGAAATGATAGCCAAAGGAATTACAGAAGATGCTATTGATAAAGTGCAACCGCTATTTAATTTTACCGGATCGATATCTGAAAAAATTGAAAAATTAGGACTGCTTTTATCCTCTTCCGAAGAAGGATTGAAAGGGGTAGAAGAGCTGCGTTTTATTTGTGACAATGTTGCTAAATTAGGTCTAGCAAGTGCTGTATTAGATTTAGATGTGACCTTAGCTCGTGGTCTTAATTATTATACTGGAGCTATCTTTGAGGTGAGTGCTCCTGAGGGTGTTGCTATGGGTTCTATAGGTGGCGGCGGACGATATGATGATTTGACTGGTATTTTTGGTTTAAAAAATATGAGTGGCGTTGGAATCTCTTTTGGTTTAGATCGTATTTATTTGGTTGTTGAGGAATTAAATCTTTTTCCTGAAACAGTAACGGCGACATCTAAGGCTTTATTTATAAATTATGGCGATACTGAGGCATTTTATGCTATGCAAGCGATAAAAAAGTTGCGCACTGCTGGTATAAAAGTTGAGTTGTATCCAGAAAACGTAAAAGTGGCTAAGCAATTTCAGCATGCTGATAAGAGAAATATTCCTTTTGCTGTTATCGTTGGTGAAACAGAGATAGCATCAAATTCATACTCTCTCAAAAATTTAGTAACTGGAGAACAAGTTTTAGTAAATTTAGAAAGTTTAAAAGCAGCTTTGTTGTAATGCTGTTTTGTTTGCAAATAGAAAAGGGTCTTAAAATATTTTAAGACCCTTTTTTTAATGGTATTATTTCATTAGTTGCTGTAGCGGTTTGAGTTGCACCATGTCAACTTTTGATTTTTGAATAATTTGCATTAGAGTCGTTATGTTGGTCGCGTTCATGTTTTTACCTAGTACACGAACTACTGCAAATCCGTTTTCTTTTCTGTTGGCGTAAAAGACAAATTCATCTATATGGTCGTCATCGCCAATAAAGCTTACTGTTGCTGCGCTAGAGCCAGTACTAAACTTCATTAGTTGCTGGTATTTTTGATCCTTCAGTATGGCGGTTAGTTTTGTGTTTTCGGCAGTGTACTGCTCTTTGTTTGTGTCAGTGAGTTTAAATGCTAAAATATTCATCTTATCAAAAGAGTTCAACGCTTTTTGTTGGTCTATGGTAAGGTTGTTTTTTTCTACATTTAAAATTGAAGGCGAAATATCAACTGCGATGAAGTTCTTGTTTTCTGTTTTTTCAACAAAATATTTCTGTAGGGACGGTTCAGAGGTGCAACTTATGCACAACAAAGCTAGTAAGCAAATACTATTAAATGCAGCTTTCATTTTATCGTTTGTTTTTGCTTGCTTTTTTAAGCTCGTCTCCACCTGGTATTTTCATTTTGTCTGTAAGTATTGAAAGTTCATTAAGATCAAAATCTCCCGTTAAAGACATTAATACCGTTTGATTTGTTTTACTATTTCCTTCTATAAACATAAGTAATTCTTTTATTTGAGAATCAGAACTCCCAGATTTTACTAATATTTTTATGTTTTTCCCACCGTCATTTACTCGCATTAGTTCTTCAAGCCCAATCGATTTTACGTATTTATCGGCGGTTAGCTTTAAGTCAGTTGTTACTTTTGAACTAGCTGTAGTAAAAACACGCAGGTTGTCTAGTTTTTTGATGAGGTTCATGTAGCGCTGCGCTTCTTTATCAGTAGCGTCTACTTTAACTTTACTCATTAATTCAAACATTTTTCTGTTTACAATAAGTGCTGTAACATCATCTTGACCTTCGAATTTATCAAAAGCAGATTGTGCAAAAAAGGGTGTTGCAATTAGTAAAAATGCGATAGTTGCTACTAATTTTTTGCTGTTTTTTAAAGTGATTGATTTCATTTATTTTTTTTAATTGGTTTAAAAATTTTATTTTTCGAATTTTCGAATTCTTGCATATATTGTACGCCTTCAATACCGGTGTTTACATGATTAGAAAGCAGCGCTAGGGCTTTTTGAGTCTCCTTGAAAGCTACTTCAGGGTCGTCATATGTGCCAAGGTCGTCATTGTTTGTGTTGCTTTGTATAAAAAGATAAGTACCTGTTCCCAACAAAACTACTACTGATGCTGCCATTGAAATCCAAGTCCGTGTTTTTATAGTAGTTGTAACTGTCTCAAATTCTTTCAAGTCTGTTGTGCTTTTAGTTTCTTTTGCTTTGGTGTAAAAATTAAAAATAGGTTGGTACTCTCTTACTCTTTCATCTACCAGTTCGGATGAAAAATAGTGTCTTAAAATAGCTTCCTCTTCTCGACTACTTTCTCCTTCTAGATATTTGTTTATTAATAGTTCTATTTTAGCTAATTCCATGATTGTGTTTTTGTTGCATCTTTTCTCTTATTGTTTTCCGCGTTCTCGATAAAGTGGTTCTAATGGCACTTTCGGTCATTTCAACTATTTGCGCTATTTCGGTATAATCGTACTGTTCGATATCGCGCAATTGAATGAGTAGTCGTTGTTGTTCAGGCAGTTGGTTTATTATTTTTTCAACCCATTGTAAGTTATCATTATCTTCTGCTTTTTCATCGATAGATCTTTGAGGGTCTTTATAGTTTGTATGTGTTATTTGTAAATTTGATGCTCTTTTTGATTTTAACTGATCTAAACAATAATTTTTTGTAATTGTCATAGCAAGCGCTTCGGTACTTTTATAATCATTTAAAACACTGTTTTTATTCCATAATTTCACCAAAACTTCTTGTGTAGCGTCTTCGGCTTCCTCAGTGCTGATAAGTAAACGCTTGGCCAATCGAAAGAGTTTGTCTCGAAAGGGATGTATTAGTTGAACGAAATCTTTTTGGTTCATATAATTGTTTTGGGTAACCGTTTATTAGGAAGACGAGTGAAGAATGTTTTTGTTACAAAAAAAAATAGAAATTAAAACTAAAGATAGTATTTTTACGTTACTGATATAAATACCTCCAATCCTATGAAGCCTACTTTTAAGATTTTACTGTTATTATTTAGCTCTATTTTTATTTTTCAAGGTTGCCAAGACAATGATGATATTGCTGCTCCGATCACGCTTGAAGTTCAAGATTTTGTTTGGAAAGGCCTTAATCTTTATTACCTCTGGCAAGGTGATGTTACTAATTTATCTGATGATCGTTTTGCATCACAGGACGCCTTAAATGTGTTTTTATCTGATTATCCTGATCCTGTTAATCTTTTTAATGACTTACGTGTAAATAGTTCTATTGATCGTTTTAGTTGGATTGTTAGGGATTACAGAGTTTTAGAAGGACAGTTGCAAGGTGTTACTAAAAATAATGGTGTAGAGTATGGTTTAGTTTACAAACCAGGTAGTACTACAGATATTTTTGGATATGTAAGATATGTGCTTCCTAATTCTGATGCTGCAACTAAAGATATTAAAAGAGGTGATTTATTTTATGCGGTAAATGGGACTCAGCTTACAGTAAATAA
>CAXBGV010000075.1:0-9898 GCA_963975235.1 uncultured Flavobacterium sp.
TTTTAGAAATATTTACAAAAAAAACCAACTTACACCAATCACGAGTTTTGCTAACCCATTTGAGAGTATCAAAAATGTGAGTAAAGAGGTGATTCAATATAAAAGAAAAGACGGCGTAGCTTTGTCAGGTACTTTATACTTACCTGCAGGATATGATAAAGTAAAGAAAGAGAAGTTGCCTTTATTGATTTGGGCTTACCCGGCTGAATACAAAGACAAAAACTCTGCTGGACAAAACAATCAAAACCCAAATGAATTTACTTTTCCGTACTACGGATCGTTTGTGTATTGGGTAACTAAGGGGTATGTAGTTCTTGATGATGCGTCGTTTCCTATTATTGGCGAAGGAACTACAGAGCCTAATGATAACTTTATCACACAATTAGTAGACAATGCCGAGGCTGCAATAAATGCAGTTGATGCTTTAGGCTATATTAACAAAAAGAAAGTTGCTATTGGCGGACATTCATACGGCGCCTTTATGACTGCCAATTTATTGACGCATTCTAATTTATTTGCGTGTGGAATTGCGCGCAGCGGTGCTTACAATAGAACTTTGACTCCTTTCGGGTTTCAATCAGAGCAACGCAATTACTGGGAAGCGACAGACGTTTATAATAAAATGTCACCTTTTATGAATGCCGAAAAAATGAAAACGCCATTATTATTAGTACATGGTGAGGCAGACAACAATCCTGGAACATTTACTTTACAAACGGAGCGTTATTTTCAGGCTTTAAAAGGCTTAGGAGCTCCCGCAAGAATGGTTATTTTACCAAAGGAAGCACACAGTTATGTAGCGAAAGAAAACATTTTGCACCTTTTATGGGAACAAGATCAATTTTTAGAAAAATACTTAAAAAACTAGTTGAAAGCAAAAGCCTCCAAATAATTGAATTTGGAGGCTTTTTTTATGAGATCATTAAGCTCACTTCTTGATTTATTTCTAAAGGTTGGTCGTGTTGAAAAAAGATTACTTTCCGATCAAAAACTGCTTTGATTAAGTAATAACCTCCCTTAAAATAGGATTGTTTAGCAACTACATTCATCAAACCATTTTCTACAACTTTCAACTGATGCGGGTACAACAAAACTGTTTCATCTTCGTCCTCGCTGCCCACAACTACTAATTGCGATAATTTAAGCTCATTTACCTCACCAAATAGAGAAGCTACATACTTATTGATTGGATTGTTGTATAAATTAAAAGAGTCTCCTCTATCTATCAAAGTTCCGTTTTGTAAAACAATCGTTTGATCAGCGTAAGAAAGCGCATCAGTACTATCATGAGTTGCTACAATACAAGTAATCCCTTTGGTTTTTAAATAAGCAAACAAATTTCGCCTCAGTGCATTTTTCCTAAAATTATCAATGTGACTGAACGGCTCGTCTAGCAATAAAATTTCAGGTTCATTTGCAAGTGCCCTAGCTAGTGCCACACGCTGTTGCTGACCGCCACTTAAATACTTAGCTTGTACATTGGCAAACTCCGTCATCTCAACCATTTCTAGTAATTGCTCGACACGTAACTTTTTTAATGCTTTAAAACCGTTAGATAAAAACTTACCCACGTTTTCGGCAACAGTCGTGTACGGCATCAAGTCAAAATCTTGTGCAAGATATTTAGCAAATGGTACTCCGGGAACGAGATTAAATTTTGGACCTAAAATTTTTTTATCGCCCCATGTGATCACTCCTTCGTCTACATCGTGTAAACCATACATTAGTTTAAGTAGCGTACTTTTTCCGCAACCACTTTCTCCAATAATTGCTACATTCTGCCCTTTCTCGATCGTAAAATCAATATTTTTAATAACTGCTTTATCAGTGTAACCAAATGATATGTTTTGTACTTGTAGCATTGTAATAATTGTATGTTTTTTTTGAGAATACAAAGATAGATTTCTTTTAATAAAATATTTTTAACGTACCGTATTTAATTAAAAAAGAAAGTCGCCTTGTTTTAAAACAAGACGACTTTCTATAAATATAAATACTAGATATTAGTTTCCAGCTTCTTTTTGAGCGTCTTGTTGCATTTTAGCATTTGCAGTAATTGCAAACTCAACACGACGGTTTTGACTTCTTCCCTCTACTGTTTCGTTCGAAGCAATTGGATCAGCTATTCCCATACCCGATACTTTAAATCGTCCTGAAACTACTCCTTTACTTACCAAATAATTTCTAACAGATGCTGCTCTTTCTCCTGAAAGTTTCAAGTTATAATCTGCTGGACCTGTACTATCAGTATATCCAAAAATAGTAATATCAGTATCAGGATACTCGGCAAAAACAGGAACTAATTTATCTAAATTTGCTTTTGCAGCAGCAGTCAACGATGATTTGTTAGTATCAAAACGAACAGCATTTTCATTCAGCACTAACTGAATTCCTTCACCAACTCTTTTAACCTCAGCACCCGGAAGCACTTCGTCAATTTGTCTGGCTTGTTTGTCCATTTTATTACCAATTACTCCTCCGGCAACACCACCAACAACACCACCAAGAACTGCTCCTAGCGCGCCGTTACCACCTTTACCAACATTATTTCCTAAAATACCACCTAAAATGGCTCCTCCTGCAGCGCCTATTGCAGCGCCTCTTTGTGTTTTATTGGTATTCTTTATCGATTCACAACCTGTAAAAAGGATCGCCGTTGTCATCACTAACGCCAAGGCTAGGGTAGAAAATTTTTTCATAATTTTATCTTTTTATTTATTTTTTTTGAATTGAAATTTTAGTTTGCTCTTTGAAATTGGTAAACAACATCAGTCATCTTTCCTCCAACATTGATTTTATCAATCAACTGAAAACTATTTTCGCTTTGATTGGCCACATATAAAATATAACCATCTCTAACCTTTTTTGCTTTTTCACCAGCATCAAGCACTTTCAAAACAAATTGCCCTTCTTTATTTACAAACCAAGTAATTGGTGAACTAAAAGCGGGACAGTTATAACTGGTCAAAGCCATTTCACCCTTATTATTGTTAGAGATAAATTTCCAAGTACTACCTTCAAAGCACTTTGAATCAGCTAGCTGAAAAGAATTTACTTTGATTACTTCTGACCCAGGGTAAGTCACTGAACTAATTACCCAATTCCCCTTCATGGCTACTTGAGCACCTTTATTTAATTTTGTATCCGTAGCCGAAGTTGACTTACAAGAAAAAATTACCAAGGATAACGCTGCTAAAAAAAATATTTTTTTCATTTTGTTCTATTTATTAATTATTGAAACAAAGATACAACGAGAATCGAATGGTAACGTTTCAAAATTAAATAAATTTGTATCAAAATTTACTGCTAAAGACAATTTGTCACTTCAGGCAAAATTGGTATTCTATTTGAATTACGATCAGCCGAATGTAAAACCCAATAAAAATATTATTTATGACAACTGGAAAAATTAATGTTTCGGTAGAAAACATCTTCCCTTTAATCAAGAAGTTCCTGTACAGTGATCACGAAATTTTTTTACGTGAATTAATATCCAACGGGACAGATGCAACTTTAAAATTAAAACACCTAACTAATATAGGAGAAGCCAAAGTAGAATATGGCAGTCCAATGTTAGAAGTAAAAATTGATAAAGAGGGTAAAAAACTACACATCATAGACCAAGGTATTGGAATGACATCGGATGAGGTTGAAAAATACATCAACCAACTTGCTTTTTCTGGTGCCGAAGAATTTTTAGAAAAATACAAAGACACCGCAAAAGATTCTGGAATTATAGGTCATTTTGGTCTTGGTTTTTACTCTGCTTTTATGGTCGCTTCAAAAGTAGAGATCATTACAAAATCGTACAAAGATGAGCCAGCTGCACACTGGATTTGTGATGGTAGCCCAGAGTTTTCTCTTGAACCAGCTGACAAAACGACTCGTGGTACGGAGATTATCTTGCACATTGCTGAGGATTCATTAGAGTTTCTTGAAGAAGCAAAAATAAAAGGGCTTTTAAACAAGTACAACAAGTTCATGCCTATTCCAATTAAATTTGGAACAAAAACAGAAACACTTCCTAAGCCCGAAGATGCTCCTGAGGATTACGTAGCGGAGACTGTTGAGACGGATAACATCATCAACAATCCTAATCCAGCTTGGACAAAACAACCAACTGATTTAAATGACGAAGATTATAAAACGTTCTACCATGAATTGTATCCTATGCAATTTGAAGAGCCTTTATTTCACATTCACTTAAATGTAGATTACCCATTTAACCTTACTGGTATTTTGTATTTCCCTAAATTAAGTGGTGACTTACAAATTCAAAAAGATAAAATTCAGTTGTACCAAAACCAAGTGTACGTTACCGATAACGTAGAAGGAATTGTACCTGAATTTTTGATGATGCTACGCGGAGTAGTGGACTCGCCAGATATTCCTTTGAACGTTTCTCGTTCAGGATTACAAGCAGATGGCGCTGTAAAGAAAATTTCGAACTATATCACACGTAAAGTAGCTGATAAACTGAAATCGTTATTTACTGAAAACCGTGCCGACTTTGAAGCAAAATGGAATGACATTAAAATCGTTCTAGAATACGGAATGCTTTCGGAAGATAAATTCTATGAAAAAGCCGGTGCATTTGTTTTATACCCAACAGTAGACGATAAGTACTTTACATTGGATGAACTGAAAGAGAACCTTAAAGAAAAACAAACGGATAAAGATGGCAAACTAGTTATTCTTTATGCAGGTAATAAAGAGGCGCAACACTCTTACATCGAGACGGCTAAAGAGAAAGGATACGAAGTATTATTACTTGACTCACCAATTATTTCTCACTTGATTCAAAAAATTGAAGGTGACAATAAAGAACTGACTTTTGTACGTGTCGATTCAGATCATATCGATAACTTGATCAAGAAAGACGAAACTACGATTTCTAAACTGTCTGATGAGGAAAAAGAAACCTTAAAAACATCTTTAGAAACGGTAATACCAAAAACATATACTGTACAACTAGAAGCTATGGATAGCCAAGCTGCACCATTCATCATCACGCAACCAGAATTTATGCGTAGAATGAAAGAAATGAGCCAATCAGGTGGTGGCGGAATGTTCGGGATGGGTAACATGCCTGAGATGTACAACCTAGTGGTAAATACCAATTCTCCATTAGCAACAACCATTCTAGGAACCGACGATAAAGCGGCACAAGAACACCTTGTAAAGCAAGCGTTAGACTTAGCTAAATTATCTCAAAACTTACTAAAAGGAGAAGCACTAACTGCTTTTGTAAAACGTAGTTTCGAAATGATTAAATAATTTTAAGATATTTGAATTATCAAAAGCTGTCCAATCGGGCAGCTTTTTTTTTGGAGCAAAACCCCTATTCCCATAACACTATCTCTCCCGCTATACGCTCTAATCTTTGCGTTTGGCTATCGCCACCGCAAAGGATTTCCGCTGCTATCGGGGCTATAATAGACAATGTGATTCCCATGGAAGAGGGAAAAATTGGAAACCATTTAAACGCAACCTTCCCCACTCTTAACTTAAAACCAGAACTAATAGAAGCCGCTTAATTAAAGAAATAACTTGCGCTTATTTGACCTTGCCATTTCGAGTTGATATTATCCACTAACCATGGTGTTCCTTTAGGATTTTTAAATTGATAAACAGGCTGCTGATTT
Source organism: uncultured Flavobacterium sp. (assembly GCA_963975235.1). GTDB lineage: Bacteria > Bacteroidota > Bacteroidia > Flavobacteriales > Flavobacteriaceae > Flavobacterium. The sequence continues at coordinate 5,646 of CAXBGV010000075.1, forward strand.
TCTATTCGTACAAAATCTAATAGTGCATAACCGGAGTTATTTATATTAGGAACATACACTTGCGCTCCCCAATTGCGATTCACTAAATTACCCACGTTAAAAATATCAAAAGCAAACTGTAGCTTGTTTTTATAGAATTTAGTTTCATAAATAATTTTCATATCCACTTGATGATTCCAAGGCGTTCTCGCTGCATTTCTCTCTGCATATTGACCGCGGTGCGAACTTAGGTAATCACTATTATTAATGTAGGCATCTAGCTGCGTCCATTGCTCCGCGGCAGACACAAGAACGACATTATTACGATCTACAATGTTTTGTAACTTGATTTCACTTTGGTCTCTTGGGATGTACAATATATCATTTTTGGCTGATCCGTCGCGGTTCACGTCACCCTCATACACAAAGCTAAAAGGACTACCCGATTTACCGTTATAGATTAGTCCAAATTTTAAGGTACTCGACTTTAAATTAATGTCATAAAAATGATAGGAAACAATCTTGTGTCGTAAATCAAAGTTTGATGCTGTCAAGTTTGGGCTATTGGCTACTAAACTTTGATTCCACTCAAAATTAGCAGCATGTGAATTTCTATTGGTGCTCGATATATCTTTACTAACCCCATAAGTGTAGCCTAAAAACCCATTGTATTGGCTGTCACTTTTTGTCAAGCCAAATGTTAGGTTATAACGGTACCCTTGAGACGTATTGGTCAATAAAAAAACGTTAGTAAAATTAGGGTTGATCTTTATACTCTCTGCATTAGTGTTGTAATAAGGACGATTATCTGCCCCCGTAAAAGTACTTTTTTGATCCTCTTTCCTATTAATGGATTGGAATAATAAGCCTTTCATGGTTTTCGTATAAGTACCTTCAAGCGATAAAGCAAAATTATTCTTTAGTGCTACATCAAGCGAAAGATTTGTTTTCCAATCGCGCGGTAAATTGAAGTTATTATCAATCAAATTCACTTCGGTTAATTTACGACTTTGTTTGGACTCAAGCTCACTTAAGTCCTCGGTTAAATCCAAAGATCCTGTTGGACGATAGTCAATATTGTAGTAATTAGTTCCAGAGATATAATATTCATACGCGTACCAAACAAAGGGCATTCTGCCAGTAAATAAGCCCGATCCTCCTTTTAGCATATATTTACCAGCATCATCAATTATGTAATTAAAACCTATTCTTGGGTTAATTATAGGCGCATCATTGATTTTGTTTTTGTAGCCAGCAAAATCAGGTGTATTTTTTATTAGATCCGAAATTGGAAAAGCAGTAGGTGTATTTTGCCAATCAACACGAATTCCTGCCAGAATATTGAATTTAGGACTCAATCGTATTTCATCCTGCAAATATACTGACGACAATAAGACGGAGTAATCCGCCGATGGCGTCCTTTTGTTATATTCAAAATCATTGTTTTCAGTGTTATACACACCTCGTACTCGATTGGGTCTATCTGCTAAAAAATTTTCTACTGAGCTGTACTGCCATCTACCGTTAAAAGCAGTTAGAAATCGATACTCAATATTGTTAATTTCAGTTGAAGTACCCATTGTAAACTTATGGTTTTTTAAATAATAGGTAATATTATCTGTGAACTGAATGGTGTTTAATGTCAGTCCATAAACTGATGCTTCACGGTAGGTTCCCGCAAAAATAATATTAGAGGTATTGTCTATAATCTCAATATGCGGAAAAACGCGTCCATCATACGTTCTTTCGTCGTTAACCGTTGAAAGTGACAGTGTCATTTTATTGGATAGTTTGTTCGAAAACTTGCTTTTTAATTCGGCAACGATACTATTAGTTGTTGAATTGTGTTTGTACCCTTGATTACCAAAATTAAACACAGTTGGCGTCCACTCGAGATTATCGGCAAATCCAGTTACAAAGTTGTTACGCAAAGTCAATTTATGATCTTCGGATATGTTATAATCTAATCGCAAAAAGAGTTTGGTGTTTTTTCGTTCAATTGTAGCGTCTGACGAAATTCCGGGATCATAGTTGTACTTCGACTTCAATTTGTCTGCAATTAAATTGACTGTTTCAACTGAAATGTTAGAAGTAGCGCTTCCTGGTGCATTTAAAACCGATTCCTTTCGATCGGCTAATTCAACATTGAAAAAGTAAAATAATTTATTCTTCACAATCGGTCCTCCCACACTGAATCCATAGGTAAGATCATTTGCTGCAGCTGATTGCTGTTTAATTCCATCGGAATAATCCCCGATTAAACTTTTGTTTTTGACAATAGTGTATCCTGTTCCTGTTAGGTCATTTGTACCACTTTTAGTCACTACATTAATACTTGCACCTGTGAAATTACCAAAAGTAACATCAAAAGGAGCCGTCTTTACTGACAAAGCACTGATTGCTCCAAAACCAATAGGCTGCGTTCCTGCTAATCCACCGGGAGTACCCGAGGCTGAAGATCCAGCGGCTCCACTTGCTGGTTCCTGAAACCCAAGGACATCGTTAGTAGCACTTCCGTCGATGGACAAGTTATTAAAACGGTAATTGGCACCTCCAAAAGAATTTAAATTAGCCTCAGGCAGCAATCTAGTGGCGTCCTGTATGCTTCTGTTGGCACTAGGTAAGTTGGTGATAACGTCTATTTTTAAACGCTTTTCATTCCCTTTCTTGCCAGCTGTGTTTTTAACTTCAACATTATCCAACTCATTTACAGATGATGATAGTGTAAAATCTAATTTTGTATTTTTTCCTAGTTGAATTTGTATCGAACCAATAGTCTGTTCATTAAATCCAATATAGCTCACTTTGGCCTCGTAATCCGTGGCCGGTTGCAATTGATTGAATTCGTAGTATCCATCTTGCTGCGACTGCGTAGCATAATGTATTCCTGTAGCTTTTTGTTGAATAAGTACGGAGGCAAACGGAATTGGGTTGTTATTACTATCCTTGATGACTCCTTTTAAGATTCCTGTTGTTTCTTGTGCAAATAAAAGTACCGAACAAAATAGTAGGGCAAGCGTAAGCCTTGTCTTCATATGATTTGTGTTATAATTCTTAAAATTACGCAAGTAGTTGCTACATGGTTTTACATTATTATCGTACATTTACGATTAAGGACAGGTAAAAATATCACAAAAAACTTATAAACAATAGGTTACTAAAAATAAATAAATTGTTTAAGAGATTTTAATTCATCGACTAATTACGATTAATATGAAAAAAGAATGCAGTTTTCATTCCTTTGAAATAGAATTTGCAGATGCAGCTAAATGTTTGTCACATCCTGCTAGAATACAAATCATAACCTTACTTTCAAAACACAAGGATAGAACCTGCAAGGAGATAGTTGCAGAGCTACCACTATCGCAATCCACGGTTTCGAAACATTTGAAAGATTTATTAGACGAAAACTTTATCTGTAGAAAAATCAGCGGAACACAGTCGCTTTATACTTTAGAGTGGAATAAAGTAGGGCGAGTTTTCGAATTATTTGAAAGATACAAGGCAAAAACGATGATGAACAGACCTAAACGAAATTGCTGTTAAAAGGTTTATAGGGCTTTAAATATCATATTTACCTTTACAAATAACTTTGAATTTTTATGGTAAACAGGTATCAAAATACCGACACCAATCTGGGCTAAATACAAATAGATCAATGCAATAATCAACTATAACAGACTTCTATTTACTAATGCTTAAATCAGTTTTGCAACTCATTTGTAGAACTGATTTAACAACTCGCACTATATATTTACTGTACATTAAGTCCCAAAAACTGGATGCGCCAATTTAATTAAAACCAGTCTATAAATTGTTTTATCCAACTTCTGGTTTAAACCGATAGTTTATATCTTTTGTAACTACAAAAAATTGTCGGGAAATAGAAAATTAGAGCAATTGCTAGTGCATAACATCTAACTGCTTTTAGATGTACACCTAAGAAATATTTTGTTTTATGTAGTTTATTTCTCTTGAATATTAACAATAGACCGTTATAAAAAGTATTCAAGATTCTATTGAATAACTGCAAAGTTGAAGAAAATAAATTTTAAACGTTCTAAACTAATCAATTATGCCCACAAGAATACTTTAAAAACAAAATTTAAGCAATAGACAATTATTGCTTTGCTGTCCTCAACATTAAAGCATAATAATTATACTTTATTCGCAGAAGATTTAATGCATCTTTTTAGTACTGATTGCCTTAATTATTTATACCAACATTCTGTATAAGCATACTAATAACTAATCCATCGGATTTTTCTACCACC
>CAXBGV010000076.1:0-9850 GCA_963975235.1 uncultured Flavobacterium sp.
ATATAGAAACCGTAATCTCTCATTTTAGCTTAGACATTGCTTTTGACGACGCTTATGCTATTACCAAAAGTAAATTAATCAAGAAAAAAAATAAAGGCAAGATTGGCGAAGTAATTGATCTTATTATTGAGAAATATAAAAAATTAGAAGAGCAGTTTGATTTTGTTCTAGTTGAAGGAACGAGTTTTAGTGGAGAAGGGACGGTTATAGAACTTGATATGAATGTTCTAATCGCAAAAAACCTTGGAATTCCTACGATAATTGTAGGTTCTGGAGTAGGGAAAACGCTGGAAGAACTTACGGATAGCTTGTATTTAGCTTACGATTCGTTTAAGGTTCGAGATGTCGAAGTGTTGTCGGTTATTGCTAATAAAGTACAGCCTGAAAACATTAATTTAGTTACAGAAGGTTTGAAGGCGAGTTTACCTCAGGATGTTTTGGTCAATGCTATTCCAATAATTACGAGCTTAAACCATCCGACAATAAAGGAGATTGTAGACGAACTCAATGGAAAAGTGCTTTTTGGAGGCGCCTTCTTAAATAATGAGGTGGGCAATTTTAGTGTTGGCGCCATGCAATTAAGAAATTATTTATTGCATCTAAAAGAAAAAGCATTGGTAATCACTCCTGGTGACCGTGCCGATATCATTTTAGGAGCTTTGCAAGCTAACGAATCTGCCAATTATCCTTCAATAGCAGGTATTGTTTTAACTGGAAATATCATTCCTGACGATAGTATTTTAAAACTGATCGAGGGATTGACAAGTGTTGTACCTATAATTGCTGTTGAGGCGGGAACTTATAGGATAACAAATAGTATAGGGAACATAAAGTCTAAGATCTATGCCGATAATACACTAAAAATCGAAACATCAATAAGTACTTTTGAGAAGTTTGTAGACGTCGATGACTTGTCGAATAAATTGAGCGCTTTTGAAGCAGAAGGAATGACTCCAAAAATGTTTCAATACAATCTAGTTAAAAGAGCACGAAATCATAGAAAACATATTGTTTTACCTGAAGGTAACGACGATCGAATATTAACTGCAGCTTCTCGATTGCAAGCTATGGATGTTGTTGATATCTCTATAATTGGGAATAAAAAACAAATAGAGAATCGAATTACTGAATTAGGGCTAGTTTTTAATTTTTCGAAAGTAAAAATCATTAACCCTATAGAATCTGAAAAGTATGATGATTATGCGAATACTTATTATGAACTTCGTAAAAACAAGAATGTTAGTATAACGATGGCTCGTGATTTAATGGAAGATGTTTCGTATTACGGAACCATGATGGTCTATAAAGGAGATGCTGATGGTATGGTTTCTGGAGCAGCACATACCACACAACATACCATTTTACCAGCTTTACAATTCATTAAAACAAAACCAGACACTTGTATTGTATCTTCGGTGTTTTTCATGTGTCTAGAAGATCGCGTCTCTGTTTTTGGAGATTGCGCGATTAATCCAAATCCTACTGCTGAGCAATTAGCAGAGATTGCCATATCCTCTGCAGATTCTAGTTTGGCTTTTGGCATAGAGCCTAAAATTGCAATGCTTTCGTACTCCTCTGGTGCATCCGGAAAAGGAGATGAGGTAGATAAAGTTCGAAAAGCCACACAAATTGTTCGCGAAAAACGTCCGGATTTAAAAATCGAAGGTCCAATACAATATGATGCAGCCGTAGATATGGCAATAGGTCAAAGTAAAATGCCTAATTCTGAGGTAGCTGGTCAAGCAAGTGTACTTATTTTTCCAGATTTAAATACAGGTAATAATACGTATAAAGCAGTGCAAAGAGAAACAGGAGCATTGGCAATTGGCCCTATGCTTCAGGGACTTAATAAACCAGTCAATGATTTAAGTCGTGGCTGTACCGTCGATGATATCATCAACACCGTAGTCATTACGGCTATTCAGGCCCAAGGTTTGTAAATTAGTCACACATAGATTAGTCACAGGTTAAAAAAAATGAAGAATTAAACATATTATCTACTAATGAAAATTGTAATTATAAACTCAGGAAGTTCCTCTATAAAATACCAATTAATTAATATGCCATCTCAAGAAGTAGTTTGTAGTGGTATGATCGATAGGATAGGTCTTGAGATTTCAAATCTATCGTATAGTACAAAGACAGCTAAACTCGAAGAGAATTTGCCAATTCGTAATCATAAGGAAGGATTACAAAAAATTGCAAGTTTATTACTTAACGAAAACATAGGTGTGATAAAAAACACTGATGAAGTAGATGCCGTGGGTCATAGAGTGGTGCATGGGGGAACTTATTTTTCGGATACGACTATAATTACTCCCGAGGTCAAAGATAAAATTGAGGAGCTATTTGCACTAGTGCCGTTGCATAATCCTGCTAATTTATTAGGTATTAATGTAGCCGAAGAAATTTTTGCGACAGCAAAACAAGTGGCAGTTTTTGATACTGCTTTCCATCAAACTATTCCTGACATCGCTAATAAATTTGCTATTCCGAATACCTTTTACGACGATCATAAAATTCGTCTTTACGGATTTCATGGAACAAGTCATAAATATGTTTCAGAAAAAGCTAGTTCTTATTTAGAAAGAAGTTCAAAAATAATCAGTATCCATTTAGGAAATGGCTGCAGTATTACGGCAATTCATGAAGGTAAAAGTATAGACCATTCTATGGGATTTTCGCCCTCAAATGGATTAATAATGGGTACAAGGAGCGGAGATATCGATCATTCTCTTATATTTTATCTATGTAATTCCTTAGGATATGACGTAGAAGAAGTTAGCACTATTTTATTGAAAAAAAGTGGTATGCTGGGTCTAACGGGGTATAGTGATTTGCGAGATATCGAAGCAGAAGCCGAGAAAGGAAATAAGTCCTGCCAGTTAGCACTTGCAATGAATGCCTATCGCATACAAAAATATATTGGTTCCTACGTTGCGGTTATGAATGGTCTTGATGCCATAATTTTTACTGCCGGAATAGGAGAAAACTCCTCCTACATCCGAAAATTAGTATGCAGTAACATGGATTATTTTGGTATTCAATTGGATGAAAGTAAAAATGATATTCGTTCAAAAGAAATAAGAGAAATTAATAAAATCGACTCAAGAACAAAGATTTTGGTTATTCCTACCAATGAAGAGTTGGAAATTGCAATCCAAGTACAAACGCTACTTTCAAAAGAACAATAAATCACATGTATTTGGCACTATAAAATTCGAATTTTTCTAGTAAAACTCCACGTTTAACCAATTTTTTATCATCATTTATCTAACGATATTTTAATACCAGTCTGCTTAAAAGTGGCCTGGTTTTTTATTTTAAAAAATAGACATTTAGTAAAATTCATACTTTTTGATAATTAAAAAATATTTAATAAAAAATAGTATTTTGTACTATTTACTGATAAATAAATAAAATTGTTGTTATAATTTCGCTGAATTAACTAATTAAAACCAAATTTCTAACCAATGAAGAAAAATTTACTTTCATTCATTTTTGCTCTTTTTGCTTGTATAGCTTGGTCTCAGAGCAATAATGAAAAAGATTTTTCTGTTTCCATAAACGGAAATAGAATTACCACAACAGCAAATTTTAAACAACAATTTGATGTTCTTAAAAAGGAGGCCAGTAAACAAGGTAAATCGAAAGAGTATACTTTGTTACAATTTAACAAAATGCCCTCATTGGAGGAGCAGAATGACCTAAAAAATCAAGGAATTACCTTGATTAGTTATTTAGCGAACAACGCTTATTACGTTTCGATTGATTCCAAGTATTACAATCAAGGGGCTGCCTCTAAAAATATTAGGGCACTAGTTCCAATTGAATCTAAATTTAAAATAGATCCAATGATTACTAATGGGAACATCCCTGATTACGCTATAGATTTTCATTCGGTTAAAGTTACTGTAAGCTACTTTAAGGGAGTAGAAAAAGAGCTAGTTCAAAAAGATTTGACTTCATTAGGAGTAAAATCTTTTAAAATGTTGGAGTCATTTAGTCAAGTTAACTTGCAAGTTGCTCCTGAAAACTTGCTTAAGATTGCAAATCTTAATTGGGTTCAAAACATTGAACTTATAGCTCCTCCTGTTGAGAGCGACAATCTACCTGGGATATCTTCTCATAAAGTAAATGTTTTAAGTTCGCTAATTCCTGGATTAGGTTACAATTTGACAGGAAAAGGGGTTAAGGTTGGTATTTGGGATGGAAATCTTGAGAAACATGTCGATCATACAGGTAGAGTTATTAATAGAGAATATGAGTCGCCCTCATCTCATGGGCAGCACGTTTCTGGAACAGTTGGAGGTGCAGGTATTTTAGATCCACGTGCAAAAGGAATGGCACCAAACGTTCAAATGTATGGTTGGAATTTTAATACACAATCTAATGGATTACCAGTGTATGTAGAAAGAGAACTTGCTTTTGTTAATGATGACGTAGATTTAACTTCAAATTCATACGGTGTTTTACTTTCGACAGGATACAACATAGTTAGATATAGTACTAGTGATAGAGGAGACGATGATGTAACAGCTAGATATCCTTCACTTTTAAATATTTATTCTAATGGTAATGCTCAAGCTGCAGCTGCAGGAGGTTTTTATACCTCTACAAAAGCATCTAAAAATGCATTGCATGTAGCTGCTAATAACCCGGATGATTTAATTAGCTCTTACAGTAGTTTTGGACCAACATTAGACGGACGTTTAGTGCCACAAATTGCTGCCGTTGGAACAAGTGTTTATTCACTAGACTACAATAATTCTTATCAAGTGATGAGTGGTACATCTATGGCTACTCCAGGAACTTCAGGTACAGTAGCTTTACTTTACGAAAGGTATAAAAATATTTATGCACAAAAGCCTTTAGCTTCTCTAATGAAAGCTTTGGTAGCTAACACAGCAAAAGATGTAGGGAATCCCGGACCAGATTACAAATATGGTTTCGGAAATTTAAATGGCCTTAGAGCAGTAAAAGTGTTAGACAATAAAATGTTTTACACCGCTTCTGTAGCTAATGGCGGTTCTTTTGAAAAAGAAATTGTTGTTCCAGCTGGTTTAGTTTCCTTGAAAGTAATGCTAGCTTATTCAGATATTGGAGCTACTCCTGGTGCTTCTAACATTCAAGTTAATGATTTAGATGTTAAGATAGTTCGAAATGGAATTACTACGCTACCTTGGATTCTTAACCCTGCCTCTCCAAGCACAAATGCTACTAGAGGTGTAGATAATTTGAATAATATTGAACAAATAACATTAGACAATCCTGAAGCAGGAACGTATAAGATTATCGTATCTGGTACTTCTGTACCATTGAATACGCAAGAATTCGCAGTAGTTTACGATTACGTAGATCCAGAATTAGTTTTGACTTACCCAATAGGAGGTGAGAAATTTAATCCAGATGCAACGGAATATATTCGTTGGGACTACGAAGGAGCTGAAAAAACTTTTAATATAGAATATTCTAATGATGGTGGTAACTCGTATACTGTTATAGCAGCTAATGTTCCTGCTGCAGCAAGAAATTTTGCTTGGAAAGTTCCTAACGAAATTGTACCAAATGCCAAAATTAGAATTAGTGCAGGTAGCAGAGTAGAAGTTTCAAGAGAAACTTTTACGATAATGTCTGAGCCTAAAAATCTAGTGATCACACCAGCATCATGTGGTGTAGCTGCTTACAAGATGGACTGGACTCCTATTCCAGGAGCAAAATATGAAGTTTTAAGATTAAACGGATTCGCATTTGATTTAGTTGCTACTGTAACTGATCCTACTTATACTTTTACTGATCTAACGGTAGGCAATAACAATTGGTTTACTGTTCGCGCTGTAGATATAGCATCAGGTATTGTATCTGAAAGAGCGAGAGCAATTAATGTTGAACCAATTAGCAAACCTGTTTTAACAGCGCTTACGCTCCCATTTAAAGAAGATTTTAATGATAGAAAACCTGTAAACTACACGTTATCAAAAGCGAGTACAGCAGGTTCAATAGGATTTGAATCGCAAAGTTTAGCGAGATTAGACGCTGTGAAAATGTCTGGGTCTAGTGTCGCGGGTTCTACTCTTTGGGCAACTAGTACAACTTTAAATGCATTTACTAATAATACAAATTTTATCAAAAGGCTGACTTTTTGTGAAATAGATGCCAGTAGTTTAGCAGGTAGTGCTATGCGAATGAAATTTGACGTCATTATGCAAAATAGTGTTACAACCAATAAAAACTTTTTCAGAGTATTAGTTAATGGAGTTGTTCAAACTAGTACCGAAGGAATATCTGTTTATGCTGGTACTACAACATCTACTGCTCGAACTTTGACCTATAATTTAGCTGCTTTTGCAGGTACTAAATTTAATTTGTCTTTTGAAGGAGTAATGGATAACGATGCAAGTGCTACACCAACATACAATACGATTTTTGTTGATAACGTCGAAATTTATGAGACAAAATCTAATGATGTTGCTCTTACTGCCTTCACTGCAAATACGGGTTTAACAGCAACTGAAACCGTTTCTGGAAAAATTTATAATTTTTCTCCAATTGCCGTTAGTAACATTCCAATTTCTTATAAGATTAATGATGGGGCTGAAGTTACTGAGATTGTTCCTGGACCAATCGCTCCATTAAGTGAACTTACTTATAATTTTACTCAGCGTGCAAATTATTCTGTAGGAGGGCTTTATACTGTGGTCGGAAAAGTGGCATTAGCTGGTGATTCAGACCCATCAAATAATTCATTGACGAGAACTGTTGTAAATACAGGTTCAGATGTATTAATGGTAAGTGGTTCTACAAAAGTTACCTGTTCAGACGTATTCACAGATAGTGGAAGTCGATACGGTAATTACGCAAATAACCTTACTCAAACTATGACTTTTAGACCTGCTACTACTGGAAACAGTATTAAAGTAGATTTTACAGAATTTGCTGTTGAGGCAGGATATGATTTCTTATACATTTACAATGGTACATCAGCATCGGCTCCTTTGCTAGGTGTTTTTGATGGCAACACACTCCCTCCTTCATTAACTTCTACTGCAGCTGGTGGAGAGCTTTTCTTTAGGTTTACTTCAGATACCGAAGTTACTGACAAGGGCTGGGTGGCTAGTATCACTTGTGTTGCTAAGCCAGTTGTAGCGGCTGACACAGAAATTACTTCAATTTTATCTCCAGATTTTATTGGAAAAACAGCAACTACTGCTATATCGATCCGTGTAAATAATGCTGGTCCAGTTGCACGTGTAAACGTGCCTGTTTATTATCAAATAAATGGCGGAACAAAAGTAACGGGCTCTGTACCTACTATGGCACCTAGCACTGCTGTTACTTATACATTCCCAACAACCACAGATATGTCTGCGGTAAATGGAGTGTTTACTATAAAAGCAGGAATTGACGAAGTAGACGACAATAACACTAATAATGATTTAGAAAAAGTAGTTTACAACAAGTTTGAATTACCAAACAATACCAACACTAATGGTTATGCAATAACTTCATTTAAATGGGACAACATGGTAAATAATTCAGGTATCAGTGGATACTCTGATTTTAAAAATATCAAGATCCCTGTTTATGCAGGATACTCTTATCAGCCACAAGTGACAATCAATAAACCAGAGAGAGCAATTGGAAGAGATGTAACTACCACTCCTGGAGTTTTTACAATGATTCTTATCGATTTAAATGGCGATGGAGAATTGACAGATGAGTTTGCTGCAGGTACGTATTGGGTAAATACCATATCCACGTCAGTGAGTCCAGCACTTGTTCCAACTCCAACTACGCACTACTTTAGACAAAGAAACACACTAGCAGGTCCATTAACTATTCCTGCTGGAACTGTTGCCGGTGAAAAATTAATGCGAGTATATCACATGTTCCGTTCACCTAGTGAGTTTTTCAATGTAATTTTAGGACCTACATTTGATGGTATAACAACATCAAGAGAAGATTTTGAAATTGAAGATTATACTATAAATGTACTTCCTTTTACAGCCGCTGATGCAAGTATTGAAAGCATTACAGCTCCAACTAAATTAGGTAATAAGGAGGTGACAGTAAGTGCTGTTATTCGTAACTTCTCTAACGTTGCTATCTCCAATTTCCCAGTTGCTTACAAAGTGAATGGTGGAGCTGAAGTAGTTCAAACCTATACTGCTTCATTAGCTGCAGGTGCTTCTGCTGCAATAACATTTACTACAAAAGCAAATTTGAGTGCAGTTGGAAATTATACTCTTGAAGTTTATACTAAATTAGCTGGTGATTTAGATACTACTAACGATTCTAAATCGATTTCTATTACACATGTACCAAATGCAGCAACTAATGTAGTAGGAACTTTTGATGGATTAGATGATTATGTTAGGATTGATGCAAGTACAGCTTTAGATCTTAGAAACAACTATACTTTTGAAGCTTGGGTAAATAGAAAAAACCCAACCATTTTTGGTAGAATTATGGATAAATCAATTGTAAATTTATTCGTTCATACTAACAACAATGCGACATACAAAGAAAATAGCTTAGTATTGTCAATTACTACAGCTACTGGTTCGTATATTCTTAACACTGGCCTTAATTCTGTACAATTAAACAAATGGCATCATATTGCTTATACTGTAAATTCAGCAAACGCTTATACGATATATATAGATGGTGTTGTCGCCCCTTATACTTTTACAGGAACGGCAGGAATGGCAAATACCAACGCTACTAGCCCTGCATATATTGGAGGGAATCCAACAGCTACACGTGGATTAGACGGTAGCATTGATGAGGTTCGTATTTGGTCTGGCGTGAAAACTCAGGCGGAGCTTGTTGCTAATGCAACGACTAAATATCTAGGAACTGAAGCAGGTTTACTTGCTTATTATTCATTTGCAGAAGGAGACAAACAATTTGTTTTTGATACTACAGGGAATGATAATACAGCAGTGGTCATTAATGCCGATACAAATGGTTTAGGAGCAGGTAAATTTTGGAATACTCCAGTGCTTTTGCAAAGTTTTGAATTGAAAGACCAACTCTCATCTTCTTATGATGATGCTACAAAAACTTTTACTATTTTGTTAAAAGATGGTATCAATGTAGCTACAGCTGTACCTGTGTTCACAGCTGGTATGAATGCTGTTGCTACTGTTAATGGAAACGTTCAAGTAAGTGGACTAACCGCTAATGATTTTACAAATCCAGTTACGTTTACAGTGTCAGGTGTTGGATTTAATCTTGGTCTAGTAGAAACTTATACAATAAAAGTTCTTACTGGTTTAAGTGATAAATCTAGTTTACTAGCTTATGATTTTAAAGTAGCATCTAACCCTGGATTACCTCAAGAGGTTACTACTACAATAGCTGGCACGAATGCTGCTGCAACTGTTCCTTTTGGTGTAAATACTTCAAAATTAAAGGCATCATTTGCTGTTTCTCCGGGAGCAGAGCTTTTTATAGATGACGTAAAACAAACATCAGGTGCAAATGAATTTGATTACACCAACAGTGTTTTAGTGACGGTTGTTTCAGAAAACAAACTGTCTAAAACTAATTACATAGTTACTGTTAATGCAAGAAATACCGAGGCTAAACTTTTGAGCTATACTGTTTCAAACCAAATCGGAACAACTTCTATCGATGAGGCGCAAGGTTCGGTAAAAGTGATGGTAAATAATAATGCTAATTTAAGTGCATTAGTTCCTGTATTTCAAGCTTCGGCTAATGCTGTAACTCGCATAGGTACTTATCTGCAAAATAGTGGTGTAACATCTTTAAACTATTCTGGACCAGTAACGTATAACGTTATGTCTGAGAGCGGTTTATTCAAAACCTATACGGTAGTTGTCGA
>CAXBGV010000077.1:0-9751 GCA_963975235.1 uncultured Flavobacterium sp.
TTTGCAAGCTATCAATCAAATCGATTACTTTGTGATCGAGACCTGCATCATTTACAGTTGTTAGTCCATAATCAAACATGATTTTTTCTGCATCTACTAAAGCTGCTATTTGTGTTTTACGACTTGGTTTCGGGATGATACTAAAAACAAGTTCCATTGGATTATCTATCAAGATTCCTGTAGGCTCTCCGTTTTTCAGTTCTATTTGACCGCCTGAAACTTTTGTGTCTTTTGTAATATTGGCTAAAGCCAAAACTTTACTATTTACAATAATGGCATGACCATCGATTCTGTTCAAAACGACTGGTGTGTCTGGAAAGTATTTATCTAAGTCTTCCTTTGAAGGAAATTCTTTTACAGCCCAATCATTTTGATCCCAGCCATTACCTACTATAAAATCTGTTTTTTTAACTTTTTGAAACGCTTGAATTCTAGCAACAATTTCCTCCATGCTTTTTGTTCCACGAAGATCTACTTCTTGCAGCGTAAGGCCAAAATTGTAAAAGTGGCAGTGTGCATCAAACAAACCAGGGTAAATAAACTTTCCTTTTGCATCGATAGTATTTCTGGATTGGTATTTCTCGGCAAGCTCCTCCTTTGTACCAATAGCTATTATTTTACCTTCTTGAATAGCTATTGCAGTAGCTTTATCAAAATTGTCATTTACAGTATATATCGTAGCATCAGTGATTATAGTATCTACAGTGATTTTATCTTTTTTAAGACAAGAAGTTAGTGATACTAATGAGAGAAGTAAAATAATTTTTTTCATAAACCAGTCTTTTTTTATGCTGGCTAAGATAAAAAAAGATGACTATAAAAACGCATGAACAATTAATAAATATCACACATTTCTTAGCTAATTTGTTCTACAAGATAGCGTGTGCTGCCAATCTCGAAAGTGTAACCTACCCCATTCCCCATCAACTTATTACCAAGCGGCGATTGAGGAGACAATGCAATTACATTCACCCCGTCGATATTTATTTTTGGTAAAGCCAATGATAGATACAAATAAATTCCATTTGCTTTTACTAAGCTTCCTAAAGTCACAATCTCAGATACTACCTCTGGGTTAATCTTATCTAAAATAGCTTTTTGTTGCAATACTTCTCGGAGTTTACTATTAAGTTTTTCTTGCTCTAAATGCATCATTGACAACGCGGTTTCATGTTTGTCACCAGCTGATCCTTTGGCGTCATTTTTAGAATCTTCTGTCAAAGCGGTTATCATATCTCTAAAAACATCGATACGATCCTGTACTAATTGGTGGTAATAACTATATGTTTTTTGCTTGAAAGTCATTTTGTTTTATTTAAAAACTGGTAATTTTAATCTTCTAAAAGAAATTTCGATTCTTATGCGACTCCAAAGTTAGTGCATTATTATGCAGATAGCTGGCGGTTTTTATTATCCGTTTTAAATTATTAGAAAATTTTAACATGTGTTATTGATTTATTAGCAACACAATCAATAATTTTATGACCTTAACTTTTTAAACATTATTATGAAAAAATCGACATTTATTGCAACTGCTGCATTTGCTTTTACTGCTCTATTATCAACAAGCGTATCTGCTCAAAAGTTTCCTGATCTAGATAAAAGTATCATGGACGTTGCTGCCTTTCCTACTGACTATAAAATTGCTGACAAATTAGTAAAAGTGACTTACAGCCGTCCGCTATTAAAAGGTCGTACTGTAAGCGAGCTAGCTCCTGAGGGAAAAGTTTGGAGAACTGGGGCGAACGAAGCTAGTGAAATCACTTTGTATGTAGACATGAAATTAGGAGGCAAAACTGTAAAAGCAGGAACATATACACTATACGCCATTCCAGGTAAAGACAATTACACAATAATTATAAACAAAGACCTAAATGTTTGGGGATCTTATTTTTATAAAGAGGCAAATGATGTGGCTCGTGTAAGTGTGCCAGTAACAACAGCTGCTGATTCTCTTGAAGCATTCTCTATGGTTTTCACTCCAAGTGATAACGGCGTTGTGCTAAACATGGGATGGGATAAAGTAAGAGTAGCGGTTCCTTTTACCAAATAATATTCGTTTTAAAACAAAAAAGAGCGCCATGTTTATTGCAAACATGGCGCTCTTTTTTATTGAAAATTTCTAGGTTTAGAAATCAAATTTATAATTGGCTCCTAACACAATTTGAAAGGCTTGAACTGGATAGTTTAACCATTTTTGATAGCCTTGATTTGCAATATTATTTGCTCTTACAAATCCTGTTAACTGGCTGTTGTACTTATAACCAATGTGTGCGTTAGCATCAAAATAACTTTTTAGAGTTACTGGTGCAGGAGGAACGATATAAATAATATCCGAATTGGTTTTTAAATCCTTCCTTTCTCCAACATAAAACACAGTTGCTCCAGCATACCATTTTTCAGTTATTATAACATCTAATGAAGAGTTCAACTGTATTGTTGGTAGATTCCAAGCTTCTGCTTGAAAAGCATTTGTATAATCACTAAAAACCCCTCCTATTCCAAACGTGACAGCATCAGAAAAACTAGCTTTTAGGTCTCCAGAAAAACGTAAGGTTTTCATATCATCATAGACCACTTGCATCGAATTTCCAAATGCATAATCTTGATTACTACTATTCTCTGTGTAAGTATTACTTTTAAACAAAGCTCTATTTTTCTCTAATTCATAAGACCC
The DNA here is from genome assembly GCA_963975235.1 of uncultured Flavobacterium sp. Classification (GTDB taxonomy): domain Bacteria; phylum Bacteroidota; class Bacteroidia; order Flavobacteriales; family Flavobacteriaceae; genus Flavobacterium. Next base: position 2,678 of record CAXBGV010000077.1, read on the forward strand.
TTTGATGTTGTAACTCACATTAGAAGCGAGCTTCCCTTTTAAACCGGCAAAAACATCATATTGTTTATCTGTTGGCGCTACATTCAAAGTTGGAGATAAAAAGGCATTTTGACCTACAAAATCTTGGTAAGAATTTTGCTCCAAGCTTCCCTCTGCGCCTGCATAAAAAATCATTAAGTCACCTACCACTTTATATGATGCATTAATATTTGGATACACATAAAGTTTATTACTACTGTTTTGATTATCCATACTATAAAACACAGATGCACCCAAATTTAGCGTCCAATCGTCCTTTAAGACCACAAAACTTGGTGCCAAGCCTAAGTTAGTATAGCCATACTTGATAGCCTCTGTATTTGTATTTTCATAATTTTTCTCAAAACTTCCGCCAACGTAATCAACAATAATATTTGTTTTTATGAACTGGTCCATTACATTAAATTGTAGTGAAGGTTTGATATAAAAACGATTCTCAGCCGATTTGAAGTTATCGGTAAAACGACTAAATTTTGTAGTAGCCTCTTTTAAAAAGCCATCATTAAACTCAATTTTTGCTCCTGCAGAGAGTGTATTGTAATTATGCTGAGGGTCTATACCAAGCAACAACGCCGATCGATCCGTTGGGGATAAAGCAGCACCAAAGCCTTGCGGCAATCCATACCAATTGTAAATTTGATTTTGAAAACCCAGATCAAAATTCCAAGACATATTGTTATAATTGGATCCATAAGTCAAACCTAAAGAGGTATCATAAAATCGATCGTCTAATTCTACGCCCGAAATCCCACCCTGTGAGGAAAGATGGCGAAACACTCCTGCAACATAATCTGTATTATTTAATTCTTGATTTACGAATAACTCCCCATTAAAAACGCGGTAATTACCAAATCCAAGGGTTGCATAATTATTGTACAAACGCTCTTTTTTAGCTTTATCAACTCCTTCAGCCTTTCCTTTTGATGGTGTGAAAGTAGAAGCTACCGGAAACGAAAATATACTATATCTAATCGTTTCTTTCTTGGCATTTCCATCATCATCAAGATTGGGTGTTTCCTTAATTTTAAATGCATCCGAAATACTAGGAGTGTATGGCTTTACAACATTTACCACCTCTGAGCCAATTGTCTCTTCCTTTTTTTGCCCAAAAGAAAGTTGAAAAACCACTAAAAGCAACGCTAGAATAATCTTATTTTGGAAATTGAAATTCATATGTTTAATTGTTATATTTTGTTGTATTGCTCGACTATACATTTCTGTCCCTTGCAATACCTGCTGTTTCTTAATTTTATTTTGTTTCCGTATCGTCACTAAACTGTCCACTCCCCTTTTGCTACAAACTGTACTTTACCACCAATCCTAACATCATACTTATTGTCAAGAACAGTACCATCAAAATAAATTTGCGAAGGACGACCTACACTGTGTCCCTGATGATTGATCATATCTATTTTTGTTGCATAATATTTTAACAAATAGGCTTGCAAACAAGTACTAGCACTTCCTGTTGCTGCATCTTCAACAATTTGATTGTGTTCGATACACAACATTCGAGTATGCAATTCCTCGTTTTCTAAACTAAAAAAATACAATGCCTTATGCTGTGTTTTACAATTGGCATTGAGCCACTCGGTTGTTTTTTCTTTATCGATTTGAACTGCTTCTAAAGCTTTTTTACTTTTGAGTGGCACAATTACAAATGCGCTACCAGTGGTTACCTCTTGAACTTCAAAACGCACATCAAAATCAGTTGTACTTAAATTACTAAAAGAAGCAAAATCTTCTTTCATAAAAACATCTAAAAAATCAGGTTGTGCGGCCTTTAACCACAATTGATTGTTTACTTCCTGAACGGGAATTGGACCAACGGGAACATTTAAAGTAATGTTTTGAATAGCCGAATTCCATATTTTATTTAAAATCACCCATGAAGTACCAAGAACGGGATGTCCCGCAAATTTCATTTCGCTTGCAGGTGTAAATATCCTTACACTAGCCTCTTTACCCTCGATATCTAGGGCAGTGACAAAAGTACTTTCGGCAAAATTAATTTCTCTTGTAATTTCCTGCATTTGTGAGGTCGTTAAATCATCTGCATCAAAAAAAACAGCAAGCTGATTTCCCGCATATTTTTTTTCAGTAAAGACATCAACTATGTAAAAGGGAATCGTCATTTTATTGCTTTTAAAAATTTTATTAGATTCTAAATGTTTTTTTGATTCACTCTTTTATCTAACAATTGAAGAATTCGTTTTTGCCTCTTCGCCCTTTATGCGATCTAGCTCGCGTTGCGCTTCGGCAACCACATCAGCATAATCAGTAAAGTTTTTAATTACGTTATCTAAAATGTAAGTAGCTTGAAAACTATCCTTAAGACCATAAAAGTTTTTAGCCATGATCACCAATCCTTTTGCTCCAAAATAGCGGTAAGCAGAATAATTTTTAGCTAATTTTTGTACAGCCACATTTGAAGACTCAAATTTTCCATCTGCATTTTTAAAATAAGCGTCATAGTACAAGGCCTCTGCCGCTAATTCTCCTTTTGCGATCAGTAAAACTTTTGCGTAAGCTGCTCTAGCCTTAGCTTCGTCACCCGTTTGTATGGCAGAGCGAGCAACGATGATTTGAGCATCACTTTTTACATTATCATCTGTTTTTGGGTTAACTAAAACCTTATCTGCATAGATAACTGAATTTGCGTAATCCTTTTTGTCATAGTAACACTTCATCAAATTCGATTGTGCAAAAACTTTGTTTTGAGAAAAATCGGCTTCATTTTCTAGGCGAATTAATACTGGTATAGCCTTATCTTTTGCTTTATTATCCAGCAAAACTTGCGATAACCTAGCCAATGACTGCTCTGTAAACTCATTCCTAGGTTCGTTTATTACGAAGGTATAGTTTGCAATCGACTTGTCTTTTTGACCTTCGGCAAAATAAGCTTGAGCTAGATAAAAATTAGCTTTCAAAGCATGTATTCCTCTAGGAAAGCTTGCATTGTAAGCCATAAATCCAGAGATCGCTTGTTTGTTGTTATTTTGTTCGAATTGTTTTAAAGCCGATTCAAAAGTATCATTATCTAAATCTGCATCCGTCACAGCGACAAAATCTAAGGTTCTAACCCAAGTTGCATAATCATTCACTTTTCCACTATCAACATAAATTAATCGAGCGGTAGAAACAGCCTCTAATGCTTCGGGAGTTTTAGGAAAATCAGCAGCGACTTTTTTAAACCTCACAAGTGCTTCTGTATTTCGATCTGAGTTATAATAAATCAATCCTTGGCGTAAAATTGCTTTGGCAGTATACGTTCCTTTTGGATATTCATTGATCAATCGATCATATGTTTTTAATCCTAAATCTTGCTTGCCACTTGCAACGTAGGTGCTTGCCAACTCATACATAGCATCATCACGCAAACTTGATTTGGGAAAAGAAGTTAAAAATGAATTTAGTTCTTCGACTTTTTTATCATTTTTAGAAACAAAACCGTAACAAATTGCTTTTTGGTACGAAGCATAATCTGCGTCAACACTTTTAAAGTCAATAACTTTATTATAAGCATCCATAGCAGGCCAATACTTGGTAGTTACAAAAAGACAATCTCCTAGTCTCAAATAAGCATCTGTCAAACGTACTTTATCCTCCTTTACTTTATCAATATGAGATTGAAAAGCAGTTGCTGCTTGATCATAATCTTTAAGCTTAAAAAATGCGTAGGCTAGGTTGTAGTTACTGTTTTTGAACTCTGGAGTTGCGCTGGCCTTTGCTAAATTAGAAAATTGCTTGTAACTGATAGCTGCATTTGTATAGTCGGCTAAAATATACTCTGTCTCTCCTTTCCAGAAAGTAGCTCGTGCAGTAAACTCAGGATCGATTTGTCCTGCGATAGAAGTTCTAAACATTTTAGCCGCTCCTTCATAATCTCTATCCACATACATTTCCAGACCTCTATAAAAAGTCACTTTTTGATAAGCAACTTTATTTTCAGGGCTTCTGTTTTTTTCTAATAAGACTAAGGCCTCTTTATAATTTTTTGACGAAATATATGAATCTATCAATAATTTCTCTACCACTGATTTGCTAGCATTACTAGGATACGTTTTTAAAAATGCTTGTAATATAGAAGGTACACTCTGGTACGAATTTCCTATCTCGTAACTTAATTTAGCATAATTTAAACTTGCATCTTCTTGGATAGCAAGATCAAAATTCATTTCAGATGCATTCTTGAACGCATTTAACGCTTCTTGCTTTTTATCTAAATTCAAATAACTTTCTCCTAAATGATAATAAGCGTTTTGAGCCACAAAATCTTTTCCGTTGATAATCTTATTAAATTGTGAAACAGCGCTTTCAAAATTATTTTGCTTGTAATAAGCGTATCCTAACTGATAGAAATCAGTGTTATTCCATTTCCCTTTTGTGCCTTTGTACTGAGACAAGTAAGGAATCGCTTTGTCATATTGTTTTAAATTAAAGTAGCTTTCTCCTATAATTTTATTTAATTCTGATTTCTCTAAAGCAGAGGATTTAGCCATGGCTTTTTCTCCTAATTCAATTGCTTTTTGAAAATTACCTAATTTAAAATTCATGTCGGCTTGGTAATAAGAAAGCTTTTCCTTGTATTTCTCTTCGCCCGACACCTCATCAAAATATTTCGTAGCTTCCTTATAATCATCACCTTCGTACGCCATAAAGCCCAAATAATATTTGGACTGCGATCCGTATTCCTTCGAATTGACTACTTTATTGAAATATTTAGTAGCTTCTTTTTTGTTTTTTGAACTAAAAAATGCATAGCCTTTTTGGAAATTAAACTTATCACGATCATCGGCACTCAATTGATTTTCATTTACTTTTTGAAACCATTGTAGTGCTTGCGGATAACTTCCTTGATCAAAATAGTAATGTGCAACTTCTATGTACGCTTGATTGCTCTTTGCACTAGTTGGGAAATTAGTAACAAAGCTTTCCATTTTATCATCAGCATTAGCATGATTTAATCTAATGGCCGAAGATGCATCATAGTAAGCACAATCCGATTTTAACTCTTCGTCATTAGTTTCTAACTTAATTTTGTTAAAAATAAGCTGGGCTGAGGCATATTGATTGTCATTATACAAGGCAATTGCTTTGTTATAATCTTTTAAATCATGAGTATATATAGCTGATTTTTGTGCTGAAACTGATAACGATGCACCAAAAATCGATAAAAATAAGAGCCAAGAAAGTTTACGCATTTTGTTTATTATTTAGATATTCAAATGTATTGCAATATAAGGTTTATAACGGGCTGGAATTCCATTTTATTATAAACAAATTTTTAACATTGTATAAAAAATCAATAATTGATAACTGAAAATTCATAATTGATAATTACTTTTACACCATAAACAACCTTAATTATGTCTCAAGCAGTTCTATCCCTAAAAAATGCAACCATCTATCAAGAGGATAAAGTAATTTTATCGAACATCAATTTAGAAGTGAATCGTGGTGAATTTTTATACATCATTGGGAAAACAGGATCTGGAAAAAGTAGTTTAATGAAAACGCTTTATGCTGATTTACCCTTGACAGAAGGCGAAGGACATGTTGTTGATTTCGATTTACACACACTTAAGGAGGATGAGATTCCGTTTTTAAGACGAAAAATCGGAATTGTTTTTCAAGATTTTAAATTACTACCAGATCGCTCTATTAAGGACAACATGCTTTTTGTTTTGAAAGCTACAGGATGGATTGATGCGAACGAAATGGACCGTAAAATCGATGAAGTATTAGACAAAGTAGGTATGAAAGCATACGCTGCTAAAATGCCCCATCAAATATCAGGTGGTGAGCAACAACGTGTAGCAATTGCTAGAGCGTTGTTAAATGACCCCGAACTTATACTTGCTGATGAACCTACAGGAAACCTTGATCCTCAAACTAGTACTGAAGTTCTAGAAGTTTTACGTAAGATTAACGAGAACGGAAAAACAATTATTATGGCAACTCACGATTATGCTTTATTAATGAAATTCCCTGCGAAAACATTAAAATGTGAAGACACTAAAATCTTTGAAGTAGTTCAGAGAACCGTGTAATGATCTCCATTCTTATTCCGATATACAATTACAATGCATTTCCTTTGGTTAAAGAATTGCACGACCAATGTATAAGGTGCTGCCAAGACTTTGAAATTATTTGTATCGATGATTATTCTTCCCATTTTGAGAATGAAAATAAGTTTGTTTCAGAATTAGAAAAATGTTCCTTTTTAGCATTGAACAAAAATATTGGCCGAAGCAAAATTAGAAACTTATTAGCAGCTAGAGCAACTTACCAATGGCTTCTGTTCTTGGACTGTGATACTTTTCCTAAAAACAAGCTATTCATGGCTTCTTACCTCAAACAAGTACAAAATTCCTCTTATCTAGCTACTTTTGGCGGTTTAGATTATTTGAAGGAAAAACCTAAAGATGACCAATTGCTACGCTGGGTTTATGGTAAAAAAAGAGAAGAAAAAACAATAGATCACAGACAGAGGTACCCTTATCAATCTTCCTTTTTATCTAATTTTCTCATTCGGAAATCTATATTTGAATCTTTACAGTTTGATGAAACTATTACAACCTATGGTTATGAAGACAGGTTTTTTATTGATGGGCTCAAAAATAAAAACATACTAATTGATCAAATCGACAATCCGGTTTATCATTTAAATTTAGAAACTTCAAAAATATTTTTATCAAAAACAAAAGAAGCTTTACAAACACTTTTATCATTAAAACAAATCCAAACTTCGACCAAACTACTTAGTACTTTTTATATTTTACAAAAATTAAAATTAGTAACCATCACCGGAACGCTTTACAACTGCATCGCAAGACTTTTAGAAAAGAATTTGCTTTCAAAAAAACCATCAATGATCTTATTTGACCTCTATAAAATTGGTTACTTTTGTTCCTTAAACAAGAAATAAATGCCTTTTTTCTCAGTCGTCGTTCCGCTGTATAACAAAGAAAATTTCATCGAGGCTACCTTGAAGAGTATTCTTGATCAAAGCTTTTTTGACTTTGAGATTTT
>CAXBGV010000078.1:0-9731 GCA_963975235.1 uncultured Flavobacterium sp.
TGGGTTAGCGGCCGTAATGGTCCACAGTTTTGCCTGACTGTCAAAATTAAACGTCACTGCCTTTTGTTGGTAGACAATATGGTCTCTTACTTTATGCTCATCGGCGGCTTCATTGATGTATTTTAGAATAGTAGATCCATCAGCAAACGACTTTTTGTCTTCCCAAGTTTTAAAGGAATAGCCAAAAGTATACATATCAGAATCTGATCGAATTCCAGGATATTGAAATAAACTCCAAGTACCGCCAACTTCGGTTCTGGCCTCGAGAATAAGGTAGGTTTTGTCGGGGTTCTTGCGAGACAAATGGCAGGCTGCGCCAATACCTGATAAACCTGCGCCTATGATAATAATGTCCCTATGATTAGAATCCATGTAATTTTTTTTAATATAATGCTGTTGCAAAGTACAAAATTGATAGGATAAAAAAACACCATTATGATTTTACTCGTAATGGTGTTTGAGAATAGAATTGATTTTTATTGGAGTCAGTAAAATTACCACTCAGATAGCCTTCAAGTTGTTGTTTTACATACTTTGCACAAATTCTAAAAACACTTTTTTGTGTAAGTCTAGATCCAAATCTGGAGACAGTGAGGCACGCACAATATAATCTTTGTCGCCTTCCTTGGTAGTTCCTTGTGTAGACGTTGCAGGAATAGTCCAATAACATCCTTTTAACTGGCCATAGCTTACACAGAATTTGCTCTCATTAGGAATTTTGGTGATCATTAAGTTGATTAACTTCAGATTCAATTCTCTCTTGTGAGATTCTTTCTCCTCTGGAGTATTTCCTTTTGTCGGCAAGTCTAAAGAAAAAACAGAAGGTGTGAATCCTTGGTTGGCTAGTTCTTCAGACACAAAGTTGATTTTGGCGTTGGGCAATTCCTTTGTAATAAAATCGACAAAGTCGCGCGTGTTTGTATATGCGTCAGCAATTCTTTGGTTCATAGATGGTAACTGCTGCGCCAATATAGCATATTGCAGGTCAGTTGCCTCGTTGTCACAAAGCGCTAAATGCAACGCTATCTTTTCCATTAAAGCGATTGTTTTTTCATTTCCAACACAATAGCCAGCAGTACATTTTCCGCCGCTTGGGAATTTAGATCCACTAGCAAACGAAATGGTTCTCACGGCTGCAAGTATGTATTCTTTTCCAAGAAAATGAACGTTAGGACAAAACGTTTGGTCCAATATAAAAACAGGATCAATCGCTTTTGTGCCAGTTGCCGTTGTACGTTCTTGAGTCAAAGCATTTTTAAGGTCGATAAGGTTGGGTACTTCAACTCTTGGATTGGTTGGAATCTCAGCAATGATATAAGGCACCGCGTCTTCTAATGCGATTTGAGTTAATACGCTATCAATACTTTGTACCATATCATTATCGCCATCAACAAGTAAGTCCACAATTGAAACATTATCAAGTGCTTCGGCAACGCGTCTTGCTTGATCGTTCGTGCCTCCGTAGCAGTTAGGGGGTACAACAATTTTTATAGCTTTGTTTGGGTGATTCACGGCGGCATCATGAATTAGTCCCATCATAATAGCATACTGAATAGATAATCCGCTTGATGCCACAAGTGGTTCTATATTGGTGTTTGTTATTTTTTTAATTTCGGCCAAAACTGCTTTCTTATCTGCTGTTAGAGAACTTTCTGTTGGTGCAATAGCTTTTTGCGAAGCAAGAGATTGAAGGGCAATCAAGGAATCAGCAGGCGTCATGGCCACCGTTTCTCTGCGACGTACATGCTGAATTGCAGCAACGTAACTCTCGTTCTTCGCTCTATTAACTACTAGAACACTTCCTAGTTCTCCATAAAGACTGATGTGAAAATCGACAGTAGCTGGAATAGTAATTTCGCCAATATTGTCTTCATTAGTGATCAATATAGTGGTGTTAGTCGAAGACTGAATCAAACTACTATCTGCTATCTTTATTAATTCAAATTGATAACCGTAGATACTTTTAACGATTTCAGTATCAAAACAACTAGGCAATTCTCCTATGTGATAAATGCTAGTTGGTTTGTTGTCTAAACTGTTTTTACGCAAAACTGCTAGTACGGGAGTAGTCTTTGAAGCAAAACTGATGACATTGTCAGCTTTCAAGTGGTTTATTTTAGCGATAGCCCATTCTAAAATGCAAGACAAAGGATGTCCTAATCTAATGTAATCGTAAGCTGTTGATAAATTATCTAAAGCTGCAGTAGTGGCATTATTAGCATTGTATAAGGCTTCGAACTGGGATAAGAACTGTGTTTTGGCAAGTTTTTCTTCGTAAATATCCAATCGATGCGTAGTGGTGGTAAGCCAACCAGTAGGCATATTGGTTAGTACTTGTTGTATATAAGGTAGTATTAAATTGTTGTTCATGATTGAATTTTTAAATCGGGTGCAATTTACGTTAATTAGATTTATTTAAAGAATGAAGCGTTTATTTGTTGCTTTGGTAGGCAATGAATCGTATTCCTAAAAAATGATCTTCTGAGATCAAGAAGGAGAGCGATGCTTACATTAATCTTTTTTGTCTTGTTGTTCGGATTGATTTTGTTTTTGGTGCGGCAAACTGTCGCCCACATTCATTCCGGAGGCCATTCCTATCATAAAAGCGGTTAGGATTAGCATAATTTTTCTTTTAGCCCAAAGAATAGGTTGCGTCGAATGCTCTAAACGTGATTGTTCTTTTTGTTTATACATGGTGTAAATGATACATAGTTATACATTGTAAATCATCGGTATGCAGGATGTTGCATAAATGCGTAGAAGTAATTTCTAAGCTATGTATAAAGTAGAATAGTTAATAGAAGCAGTTTTTATTTTGTTCAAAAAAGTCTGTTGCACCATAATGAGACTAATGTTTTCAAAAATCACATTGTGTAGCTTAATGATAAGGTTTGTTTGCTTCGTTGTAACGGTTTGAAGTGCTATTAGCTTAAAAGCAAAAGGTGAAATTGATTTTTTTTCGATCTTCCCTTTTTTGAAATTGTATGATTTACAATTTTTAAAGTCATTTATTGTTTTGGCATATGAAACTTGATAATATGCTGCTGTGGCAGAGGCTAAATTTAAACTACACTCATTTGCTGTCAGGCCAAAAGCGAGCAGTAGCGAAATGAGATATTTTAAATACGTTTTCAATGTAAGTACTTCTAAGAAGATGCTAAAGTAGTATTTTTATTAAAGTATTAGTTGCAAATGGAGTATGATTTTTTTCTGGAATGAGAACGATTATTCTTGTAAATCAAGATTACAGGCTAATGTGCAACTTTTTGGTTTGTTTTTCTTAAGCTACTTTTCAAATTAAACTACTAGTACGCTGTTGGTGTTTGCGTGAAGGATGGCAGGTTAGCTTCTAATTCGTGCTAGTCTTTGATTTAGTGAAGGATAATTTAATGTCCATTGATCATGAGGTATAGTAGAATTGTCGTATAATAGCAGTAAGGCAGTTGCTAGATCTGCACCTTTGTTGTTTTCTACAGCAAATTTATCGGCTTCATATTCAAACCTTTTTTGAAAAGCTCCTGCAATAACCAGTATACCGCCTGTAACCACTAAACCGTAATATACACTTACGAGTAGCGGGAAAAAAGCTATTTCAGCGCGATTAGGATATAGTACGTAATTAAAGAAAGTTATGGTGATTAAACTCCAGCTAACATTTACTAGAAATAGTTTAAGCATATGATTATTTTTATGATGTCCCATTTCATGATACAGTAGCGAAATAATTTCATCATCGGTCAATTTGTCGTTAAGTCCAGTATTTAGTATAATTGTTTTAGAAAAAGGTAAAATTCCTGTTGCGTAAGCATTGGCAACTTTACTTTTTAAGGTAATAACATTTAGAGGTGATTTAAAATATATTTTTGTAATATGCTTAAATTTTTCATTAAAAATATAATTTTCACTTTTAATCAAATACCGCATTGGACCGAAAACATAAATAACAACAAGTGGTACTACAGAAATTAGCGAAATTAGAAGCAGATTAAAAATGTTTTCATTCTCAACTTCGAGATTTATGAATGAAAACAGGGCAAAGCTCAATAGAAAAATGAAAACGATCACTATTACATCATGCTTGAAGTCTAAATTTTTTAAAATTGACTTATCTCTAGTAAATAATGCGATACACAACACTGCTGTATAGCGCATGATAATGTATATTGTTGAAAATAATAGACTCAATTTTAAAGTATCCATAGTTAATTTGTTTTTTGATTTATCTCTGCGATTTAGGTAACGGCTCAGTTTGGCGCCTTTGCGAGGTTGCGAACTTCGTAACCAGGATTTTTCTGCTAAGACAAAATTTCTTGCGAAACGCAAACGTGAATTTACCACAAAATTCGCAATCTCGCAAAACCGCTGTTGTGTGTTCGTACTTTTATTTAATTAGTTTCAAGAATATTTCAGCTTTTCTTTCTATTATTTTAATCTGTAATTTAGTTTTGTCGGATTCTTTTAACGCCCAATATTTATTTAAATTCCATTCAAAATTTCGATTTTCTCCCGTTCCATTTTGTGTTATAAAACCCCAAAACCATAAATCGTCCCAAACTTCAATTTCACTTCTGGTATATACTTTTTTCAATTTTGAATTTATTTTGTCAAAATCCCATTTTGTAGATGAATCTAACTTTTTAAAAATTGAGATAATGACAGCATCAACGGGCAAAAAGAATTCATCGTTTTGTTCAACAGTTCTCGGTGCGTCATTCCAAATTTTCAATTCTTTAGAATATTTGTCATTATGTATGTGAAAAATTGTTTTTACAAATAATGCAGATGGTTTTTTACCCCAACCACTTTGTCTTTGCATTCCTAAATATAAAGTTCTGAAGTTATTTTCTGTTTCTGTGATAGGTTTTACATATTCGACAAAACTTTGAAATGAATTTACGTTTTCAAAATTTTCATGCAGTTCAATAAAAAACTTTGCTAAATTGTCAATTTTCGGTTGACTTTGAGTATTTGCAATATTATATAGAAGAGAAATAATTTTATCAGAAGTATTGTCAAAAGGTTTCAAAACTGAATTGTAAAAACGTTCATGAAGTTCGTGATTATGTTCTCTATTAGATTTCAAAAAATCAAATATTTTCTCTAATTTATTTTCAATTTCCAATTGTGTTTTCTTTTAAATTTCAGGTTTTCTATGCGTCGCGCAAGTATGACGCACAACTAATAAATTGTAACAAACTTCTGTTCATTTATTCTAATTATTAGTTTAATTGTTATGGCAAAAGCATAAAAATCAGATGCTATATGACTTAATATTTCCTCAGAAGGACGCTGTTTTCTCATTTTTAAAAAATAGTATTGTTACAGATAGATAATATTGAAATAAAAAAAGAAGGAAACTTCGTGCTTTATACTTTTAACAATTTTAGTATTTTTTTTAGCGCAATGAAAGAAGAGGTTCTGTTTAATCGCAGCTTTAATACTCCTTTGGTTCGTTCTCGGCAAGGTTCTGGCTTTTTAGGCTCACGCAACTTCAGTTATCAGTATAAAGATCGCTATTTCAGAATTTGCTTAGCGACTTTCATAATATATTTGTCTTTGTATTGATTTGAAATTAAAATTAAAAGATTTTGGTTTTTAACATTATAAAAGTTTCGCACTTTAAAGCTTATATTATCTCCACTATGTCCAAGGTAATAGTTGTTATTTATCTTATATTGTTCTAACCCTAAACCATAACCTTCTACATTAAATTTTGTCATTTGGTCGAAAGAATATTTAGTAATTAATTTTTGGTTATATAATGAAGAAAAGAATCTACTTAAATCGTCTGTATTTGAAGATATACCACCCGCTGAAAAAGCATAATTTTGATAGAATTTATAGTATCCAGATTCTGATAGATCTTCTCTATTATAAATAGGATGCGCTACGTTTTTTATGTTTTTTGAATAATAAGAAAATGAGTTTTCCATTTTACAAGGTTTAAAAATTCGCTCTCTAATTAATTCTGAATACGGTTTGTCGTTTACAATTTCAAGAATATAACCTAAGAGAATATAGTTAGTGTTACAATATTTATATTCTGTATTCGATTTTGAAGTAGGTTTTGGTATTTTATTAAATAAAAAAGTATTATTGTATTCAAAATAGGGGTTTTGAAAAGCTTGATTAAAAAGAGAATCTACCACAACTTCTCCTAATCCACTTCTATGACGTAAAAGTTGTTCGATTGTAATTTTTAAGTCTACATTTTTATTTTGACATAATTCTTCTGGAAAATAATCACTAATGCTGTCATTGAGTTTGATTTTTCCACTTTCTATATCTTGTAAAATTAATACTGCAGTAAAAGTTTTTGTTAAACTGCCGATATTAAAAACATTGTCTACATTCATGTTTTGTGAAAATGATGATTTTCCAATTGCATATTTTTGTACACCATTTTTGGTTTTATATAAACCTACCATCCCATATTTAGCGCTGGAAATAGAGTCCTGATAGATTTTCATTTCCTTTTTGAGAATACTTTGAGAAAAAAGTGAATTGGAAATTAAAATATAAATGACGGCGATTATAAATTTGTTCATTTCTTGTATGATTTGGTTTGCTTATATTAGGGCTTATAGTAGTATTTGAAAAAATACTATTACTCGCTTTCAAATATAACGCATATTTCTAAAATAAAAGGAAGAAAAGTCGTATATTAAAAATGCAGAACTTAACAGGAATGTTACGATGTAAAATGTTTTTGTTTCTCTGCCAGCGCGAGCGTCCCGTTTGTACCTGACATCACTTGCTCAGTATTGAGATCAAACATAGTTATTAATTAATTTAATTTCTTTTTGCGCTCTCTTATATACTTGGTGTTCACGGTCGGGACGCTTGCGCTAGTAAGGAGATTTGAGTAAAATATAAAGTAGTTTTATTTGTTGGTCGCGTGAAGGATGGCAGTGGAGCTCTTTATTGTTTAGTCCCGAAGGGCAAAACAATAAAAGCGGGAACGTACAGCCTGACCCGAAGGGACACGCCCCAAAGCATCTGAAATACGAGTTGATTTTAGGACTTGCATTAGGCACAATTTTCTAGTTAAGGTTCAGTCTTAAAAAGCTTGGTTGGCTTGGAAAAATTTTATAATTTTGCCATCCGAAATTATAATGTAAATTAAAGAAGAAGATGGATATTAAAAGAGTAGCAATAGACGCTGTAAACGAGACGATTGTAATGACAGTGGTTCACATGGATTACAAAGGTCAAGTAGCAAAAAGAATAAACGAAAAAATGCCATTGGCAACTGTAAAAGGATTTAGAAAAGGACAAGTTCCTAAAGATCTTGTTGCAAAACAATACGGTCGTGGTATTAAAGAAGAAGAAGTTAAAAAAGTAGTTGATCTAGCATTAGAGCGTTTCATTCAGTCTGAAAGATTAAATCTTCTAGGTACTCCGCTTCCTAAAGTGAACGAAAACTTTGATTGGGATGCTGAAGAGTTGACTTTTGAGTACGAAATTGGATTAGTTCCTGACTTTACATTAGACCTAGAGGCTAAAAACGATATCGTGAAATATGTTGTTACTGCTGATGATAAATTAATCGACGGTCAAGTTGAGCGTATCCAAAAACAATTTGGAACTGCAATTCCACAAGAAGTGGTTGCTGCAGATTCTGATGTTACTGGAACTTTTGCAAATGAAGAAAAAGGAATTAACAACGCAACTACTATCGCTGCTGATCTTTTTAAAGACAAAGCGACTTTTGATTTATTCATTGGTAAAAAAGTAGGTGACGTGGTTACTGTAAATACTAAAGGTTTATTTGAAGACGACCACCAATTGATGGACGTTATGAAAGTTGCTCATGATGATGTACATGGTTTAGATGTTGATGTTACTTTTACAATCGAAGCGATCAACACGGCAGAGCTTGCTGAATTAAACCAAGAGTTGTTTGATAAATTATTTGGTGCGGGAAATGTTGCTACACTAGATGAATTGAAAGCAAAAATTAAAGAAGATGCTGAAAACCAATTTGCTGCACAAGCAGACCAAAAGTTATTAGCTGATGTTACTGATTTCTTGATCGAAAGCACAAAATTTGATTTGCCAGCTGAGTTCTTGAAAAAATGGTTGCAAACAGTAGGAGAGAAAAAATTATCTCCTGAAGAAGCTGAGGTTGAATATGCACGTTCTGAAAAAGGATTGCGTTTTCAATTGATCGAAGGTAGAGCAATGGCTCAATCTGACATCAAAATCACTTTTGAAGACTTGAAAACATTCACTACAAAAAATATCCGTCAGCAAATGGCACAGTTCGGACAAACAAATCCTACGGACGAAGAAGTTCAAGGAATTGTAGCTCGTGTATTGTCTAACCAAGACGAAGTAAAAAGACTTTCTGATCAAGTAGTTGCTGAGAAATTATTGGAATTGTTCAAAGAAAAAGCAAACCCAACAACTAAAGAAGTTACTTACGATGAATTTATTGCTGCGTCTTACGGAGAATAAATTTTAGTCTTTCAAGTGCTAAAGGCGAAAGTCAAAAGTCCCACAACGGCCTTAGATTAGTAAAATTTTATGATTTGATTACAAAGACTAAATAATAAAAAATAAGTATATTTGAGCGTCAAATGAATTTTTTTCTTTGACGCTCTTTTGTTTGAATCAATTTTAGAAGCTAATCCAGCTATCCGTTGCAAGTTTTTTCATCTGTTTTAATTTTTCTTTATTCCTGTAAGAGCTTCTTTTAGTCGCTTTACAAGAATAGAAAAAATAGAAAACAGCTTTCAAAAAGCTTTACACTATTATCTGGGCTAGAAAAGAAGACAAATTGACATCATTTGTATTTAAGGTATAAACTTTGACTTACGAATAATGTAACTTTCAGACTTTAGACTTTCAAACTTTTAAACTTATAAAAATGAACTACGGTAAAGAATTTAAAAAATTTGCTACAAAGCACCAAGGAGTAAATGCCATGTATTACGATAAAATCGTTGCAGCAATGAATCCTACGAATATGACTCCTTATATTATTGAAGAACGCCAGCTGAATATTTCTCAATTAGACGTTTTCTCTAGATTAATGATGGATAGAATTATCTTTCTAGGAACAGGAATCGATGACCAAATTGCAAACATTGTACAAGCACAATTACTTTTCTTAGAAAGCGCAGATGCTTCTAAGGACATTCAAATTTATTTGAATTCTCCTGGAGGAAGTGTTTATGCAGGATTAGGAATTTATGACACGATGCAATACATTAAGCCTGATGTAGCTACAATTTGTACCGGTATGGCAGCTTCTATGGGAGCAGTATTGTTATGCGCAGGTGCTGAAGGAAAACGTTCGGCATTGCCACATTCAAGAGTAATGATTCACCAACCATCAGGAGGAGCACAAGGTGTGGCTACTGATATGGAAATCAACTTACGCGAAATGTTGAAATTAAAAGATGAATTATACAACATCATCTCTCATCATTCTGGACAAACATTTGATAAAGTACATGCTGATAGTGAGCGTGATTACTGGATGAAAGCAGATGAGGCTAAAGAATACGGAATGATTGATGAAGTTTTAAGAAGGAGTTAAAAAAATAGTGACAAGTTTAAGGTTTAAAGTTTAAGGTTGCTACGGTAACTTTAAACTTTAAACGTTTAAACTTTAAACAAAAAAAGATGGCGAAAGAAAAATTAGAATGTTCGTTTTGTGGAAGGAAGAAGCCAGAAACTAATTTATTAATAGCAGGAATTGATGCACACATTTGTGATAAATG
>CAXBGV010000079.1:0-9718 GCA_963975235.1 uncultured Flavobacterium sp.
CAGCAACAGCAGCCCAACCTATTTCGGTCAAAATGCGGTTCATTCCGTACATACTTGGGATATTGTCAATCTCTATTCCTGTTTTCTTTAACCCTTCCAAGTAGGAGCTGTGTGCTACTTGCGAAAGATAATCTACGTTTTTACGCATTACATAGCGCCAAACGGCCTGATTAATAGGCGTGTAATCGCTATAATTCTGAGCTTTAATAAATTGCTTTAAATGTTTGGGTAATCGGTCTAATAAGGGATTACTTTCAATTGTTGCATTCATATCGAAAACGTTGTAGTTTAAGATACAAAAGTACGAATTATAGAAGCCATTTCCCGCTTTTCATTACAAGTTTTTGTTCGCCCGTTTGTTTTTCCAAAGTTTCGGCAGGAGCTTCCTCTGGTCGCTCTGCCACAACAGGAAAAAACAAATAACGGCCGTCACAAAAAGCTTTCCATTGCAATCAGGGCTAGGGAAGTTGTGGTAAAATTGAGATTTTGGCATACAAAGATCATTTAGATTTATTGTGCTGTTAGATAGAACGATTCACTCATATTGTTTTACAACCAGAAACAAATTCCATAAAAGTTAATCATTCTGACAAAGGCGAAATTTCATTAATAATTGTATGCTATTCGTTTTGAACAGTAAACGTTTTATCCGTGAGTAAGGCTTTAATCAAAACTATTTTAAAGGGCTAGAAATTAATTTCCTAAAAAACTTATCTTTACTTTATTAAATGAAGAAACCATGAATATTGAAGCACATAAAAACCAGTTAATTAGAAAACTAATAGATGTTCAAGATGAAATAGTTTTAAATAAAATTGATGCTATTTTAAATACAGATGTTATTGTTGCTCAAACTATTGATGGCGAGTCTTTAACGAAGTCGCAATATATAGATCATATAGAATCTGTAAGTCAATCTGTGGCTGATGGTGCTGAGACTTATACTTCGGACCAAGTAAGGGCTTCTATTTTATCTAAAAAGTAATGACTGTAGTTTGGTCAACAGAAGCAAAAGAATCTCTTGCAAAGATCTATTTTTATATTTTGAAAGCTAGCCCTCAAAATGCAGAACTAGTTTTAGATAAAATTATAGCATTAGCCGAATCGCTGCAGGACTCTCGTTTTGAATTTACCATTGACCCCATAATAAATAAAGATAAGTTTCGACATAAAAGTATTTGGAGCTATAAAATTATTTATGAACGTAAACAGGATACAGTTTTAATTATTGATATTTTTAATGGAAAGCAAAGTCCAGAACGCTTAACTAAATATTAAAAAAAAATCCGCAACAAACAGCCGCGGATTTCTATAATATCATAAAAACTGAAATCACTCCACTTCAAAAAGCAATATTTGCGTTTTCTGTTTGTCTGAAAAATTATTATCAGATACAAAAAGGATAGATTGTTTGCCATTGGCTAGTTTTGGACCAAAAGTAATTCCTTCAATATTATCAGTAAATATTCCCAAGTCATCCATGTTTAATACTAGCTTTTTACTAGCTAATTGTACGCCTTCATTTTGCAATGATGCGATATCCTTTACGTTGGTTGCATTGGTTAAATCACACAAATAAACTTTAATAGTGCACGCTTGTTTCCCTACCGAATAAGAACGTTCTACAATAAGCAGTTGATTTTTATCATAATACTGAATCGTTGAGATTCCGTTTACGGCAAAACCAGTATGTGGGTTGGGTTCGTGTGCAATAGGATCGAGTAGGTAGCCGTATTGTGCGGTATTTTTACGTGTTTTAGTGTTAAATTCAAATAGACGAATCATACCTCCTTTAGTGGTAGTAGCTTCTTGATCGTCTTCGTATAGCGGTTCTTCTACATTAGTGTACAGTTTGCTAAAGTCTTGATTAAAAGTGATTCCTTCTAGAACACCATTGCTACGTGGACCTTTTTCCTCTTTTTGCATGTTGAGGTTGCTGGGCAAACTAAAGTCGTTTATATAACTTCCGTTTAGGGAAGCTGTATGCAACGATGGATTCTGGATAACCGCAAAATCTTTGGCAATCACACGTGCGCCTTCGCTACTCCAAACCACCGATTTTGTTTTTGGGTTGTAACGCATTTCCTCAGGGTCAATAGAGCTATCAGGGTATTTTTCCCAATTACTATATTTTGCGCCAGCAGCATTTTTTAAAGAGACTACATCTTGAAAAGCAATATTTTTGATCGTATCGGCATCAAGCTGAATTTTGGCAGTATAAAAACGGGCGTCATTGTAAACCGCTCGATCATCACAAATAAAATAGTACAAATCATTTTTAGAATCATAATCAATACTTGATAATCCGCCTACAACAGTGTTTTTGAACTCTTGATTAAAAGGAACTTCAATAGCGTTAACAAATTTTAGTTTTGGATTCGGGTTGACACTGTTTGTAACTTTTAGGCTCGAGCATGAAAAAAAGCTAAGAGATAAAAGGATAAGATATACTAATTTGCGCATGGCGTTTATTTTGAATTTAAAAGATCGCCATTTTGCGAGGCATGTCTAAAGTAATTGATTTTATAATTGAACATTTCAGCCATGTTCTTGGCGCGCATTTTAGCCTCGTCAGCAATAGGACCTTCGAATAAAGTATTTACCGTCGCTACAAAAATTTCCATCCAGCGGTCAAAATGTTCTTTATCTACAGGCAAATGTTTGTGTGGCGGAAAAGGGCTTCCGGAGTAAGAGTGAACTTCGAGCAAAATAGTTTGCCAAAAGCGATACATTTTTTCCAAATGTTCTGGCCAGCGATTGCCTATTTTCTCATTAAAAATAGGGCCTATGAAAGTATCTTTTTGAACGGTGGAGTAAAAGCTGTCTACCAATAATTTAATATCATCAAGGGTAGTTATGTCTGTTTTTGTTGTCATAATAGGGTATAAAAAAAGCCTACGCAAAGGTAGGCCATTTCTATCAAATGTTAGTGTTTTATTGTTGTGGTGGGAACTGTGCTAAAATTTTTCCAACGAACTCATTAATTCTTTTTTCCTTATCAACTCTATTTGGTGTGAGGTAACCAACACCTTCACCTTGCCAAATTAGCTCTTGTTTTTTAGCATCGATTAGGTCGATAAATAGGGTTCCCTCTGTATTAGATGTAGCTATAGTTTGCTGTCCTCCCCACATGTAAGGATTCCATCCCCATCCCCAACCATAGCCCCAACCAGCATTAAACTGATTTACGCTTACTTTTTCTCTCTCTTTTGTAAAAATGTTTATCAATAGATCAGGATTTTCGCTTTTTGACATTCCTTTGTTGCTTAATTCAGCATCTATGGAACGTAGGATTCGTTTTTTGTCAAGTTGTGATATTTCAGCCTTATCGATGCCACTTTTTTGAAAGGCATAGGTTTTATATTTGGTAAAGTCGACATTTTTGTCGAAATCAGAATTTACATGTATCGAGCTACAAGAGCCCAATATGAACAGTAAAAGGAGCGGTAGGAGTTTAATTGCTTTCATATTTTGATTATTTGTGTTTTTAAATATTTTATTGAATAAAAAGTGTATCTAAGATAATTTTTTATTTTTTCTAAGGCAATTTCTTATTTAATTTTAACTCTGAAATTAACTATTTAACAAGTGTTCATCTACTATATTAGGGATGGTCACTTTTAATAAAGGTTGCGTTTCCATGGCTCTTTTTATAGCAAAAATAGCGCCTTCGTTACGTGCCCAACTTCTTCTTGATATTCCGTTATTTACATCCCAGAAAAGCATTGAAGCTAAGCGTCTTGATGCTTCTTTACTACCATCAAGAACCATACCAAAACCACCATTAATTACCTCGCCCCAGCCAACACCTCCACCGTTATGGATGGATACCCAGGTTGCACCACGAAAACTATCACCTATCACGTTTTGGATTGCCATATCAGCGGTAAAACGAGATCCGTCATATATATTAGAGGTTTCTCTATAGGGAGAATCGGTTCCAGAAACATCGTGGTGGTCTCTACCTAATACTACCGTACCTATATCGCCTTTGGCAATAGCCTGATTAAAAGCTTCGGCAATTTTTACACGACCTTCGGCATCAGCATATAGTATTCGAGCTTGAGAGCCTACTACTAGTTTATTGGCTTGCGCTCCTTTGATCCAAGTGATGTTATCTTGCATTTGTTGCTGAATTTCAATTGGGGCAGTTTTTGCCATTTCTTCAAGAACGGCGCAAGCAATATCATCTGTTTTTTGTAAATCTTCGGGTTTTCCAGAGGCGCAAACCCATCTAAAAGGACCAAATCCATAATCAAAACACATAGGTCCCATGATGTCTTGAACATAGCTAGGGTATCTAAAATCAATATTATTTTCGGCCATAATTGCCGCACCAGCTCGAGATGCTTCTAATAAAAAAGCGTTTCCGTAATCAAAGAAATAAGTTCCTTTGGCGGTGTGTTTATTGATGGTATCCGTATGACGGCGCAAGGTTTCTTGTACTTTTTGTTTGAATAATTCAGGGTCCTCGGCCATCATAATATTAGCTTCTTCAAAACTAAGACCCGTAGGGTAGTACCCACCAGCCCAAGGATTATGAAGTGATGTTTGGTCACTACCCAAGTCGATCTGGATGTTTTCTTGGTCAAATTTCTCCCAAACGTCTACTACATTGCCCAGATAAGCGATGGATACTACTTCATTATTGGCTTTCGCCAAAGCGACTCTGCTCACCAGTTGGTCTAAGTTTTCAATGACTTCGTTAATCCAGCCTTGGCTGTGGCGTATGTGTGTTATTTTTGGGTTTACCTCGGCGCAAACAGTGATGCAGCCTGCAATATTACCCGCTTTGGGTTGGGCACCGCTCATGCCTCCTAAACCTGAAGTAACAAATAATCCGCCTGCTGTTGTTTTTTTTATTTTTCTAAAACCATTCAAAACGGTAATTGTGGTACCGTGTACAATTCCTTGTGGACCTATGTACATATAACTTCCAGCAGTCATTTGTCCATATTGTGATACGCCTAATGCGTTCATTTTTTCCCAATCATCGGGTTGCGAATAATTAGGAATAACCATTCCGTTTGTTACCACCACTCTTGGCGCTTCTTTGTGCGATGGGAACAATCCCATCGGGTGACCAGAATACATTGTTAAGGTTTGGTCTTCTGTCATTTCAGACAAGTATTGCATGGTCAGTAAGTACTGAGCCCAGTTTTGAAACACAGCACCATTGCCTCCATAAGTAATTAACTCCTGTGGGTGTTGCGCCACAGCATAATCCAGATTGTTCTGAATCATTAACATAATGGCTTTGGCTTGCTCGCATTTTCCAGGATATTCTGCTATGGGACGCGCACGCATTTCGTAATCAGGACGCAGGCGGTACATATAAATGCGACCATAAGTGTCAAGTTCGGCTTTAAATTCAGGTAATAGCACTGCGTGATCCTTCGCGTCAAAATAACGAAGTGCATTGCGTAAGGCTAATTTTTTTTCGTCAACAGTCAAAATTTCTTTTCGTTTGGGCGCATGATTGATGTTGGGCTCAAACGGTTTTGGCTCTGGTAGTATAGTGGGAATTCCTTGTTGGATTTGTTCTTTAAAAGTCATCTTCAAATTTTATTCGTTAAATAGGTGAGTTGATTAATCGATACTAACTAGCGTACACATCACTAAGGATAACGAATATCCGACCGATGATAGGATTTGTAGATTTTAATCCTGTATTGTTGAGAACAGATATCCATATTTATGGTTGGGTTAATTGATTGGCAAAAATGAAGTATTGCTTACTTCTTGATTGTTCCTGTTTTTTTGTCAAAACCATAGGGGCAATGACGGCAACCACTTTTACAGCAATAACCTCTTTTTAAGTGGTGTTTTTCGGTGAAGCATTTATAACCTTCGGGGGTGTAGTAGAAGTCTTCTCCTTCTAATAATTCAGGCTTGTTTTCTTGATTTGGCATTTTGTAATTAAATATAGTGTTTTGCTTGATATATAGTACAGTTGTAGAAAATCGATTCTTATCTACAAATTTATTCTTTTTAGAATGATTGTCTGATTTCTATTGTATTTATTTAAAATTGACTTTTTGTAATATAGTATTATCTAATAAATTTACTTTTTTATTACTTTGGCGTTAGCTTTTTGTACTCCTGTAAATCTAAAAAAAAAGTTATTTCGGTGCTCTTCTTGTTATTCCTTCGTTATTTTACATTCATATTAGCTAACTTCGTTTCATATTGTTACAAGTTACCTAGCTTCTGTTGTCAATCGAGAGCTTCTCTCATTTTACTTATTTCTCAATTTTGTTGCTCATGTTTTTAATCGTTTCTAAAGTTGTTGTTCCTAGAGGATTTCGCGCTATTACTCTATTTCCTTTTATTGTTTTGAGATTCAGTGCCGATAAGCAAGATGAGCGTTTAATTTGCCATGAAAAAATTCATTTGAGACAGCAATTAGAATTGCTAATTATTCCATTTTATATTTGGTATGTCCTAGAATTTTTCATTAAATGGTCTTTCTACAGAGACAAAAATTTGGCTTATCGCGCTATCTCTTTTGAGAGAGAGGCCTATGCGCATGAAGGTGATATTGGTTTTTTAAAAAAGAGGTCTTTTTGGTTTTTTCTTAATTTTCTTAAAAAATAAGCTTGCAAATAAGCCTATCCGTCGTTATAGGGTTAATTGAGTCTATGTTTTCTTTTTTATTATTGTAATATTAAACTTATTTATTAAAGCATATTGTGTTGTTCGTCGATAAAATGAGTACTTTATCTATTATTTAGGGTGTTGGGGATAGAATTTTATTGTATTTTTGAAGCAGAAAGTTAGCACAACTATTCTAACACATTTTTAGTAAAATTTTAATTAGTAAGCTTATGAAAACAAATATACTAAGTCCGATTTTTTTGGCAGTGACTATGATTTGCTGCCATAATTCTCTCAAAGCGCAAATGTATGTTGGAGGAAACAGCTATGTATACGCTAAAAACACTCCCGTTTTTATTAAACAAGATTTAGAATTAGCATCTGCTTCTAGCAATTTTTATTTAAGAGAGGACGCACAATTGTTGCAAGGCACAATTAGTACTAGCGCCAATAAAGGAATGGGTAGTGTTTCTGTTTATCAAGAAGGGACAGTAAATAGCTTTCAGTATAATTATTGGTGTTCTCCGGTAGGTGCTCCTGCAGCAACAGCAGGTAATGCTGCTTTTGGGATTACTCAATTAATGGATCCTGTA
Source organism: uncultured Flavobacterium sp. (assembly GCA_963975235.1). Taxonomy (GTDB): domain Bacteria; phylum Bacteroidota; class Bacteroidia; order Flavobacteriales; family Flavobacteriaceae; genus Flavobacterium. Next base: position 7,191 of record CAXBGV010000079.1, read on the forward strand.
ACAGTTACATCAAGTAATAATGTAGCAATATTACCAACAAGTAATTATAACGGTACTGCTTCTCCTTTAGCTATCGCTCCCTACTGGATTTGGAAATTACCTCCTGCACCAGTGAATAGTTGGGTGTACGTTGGTTCAGGATCAACTCTAAATACCGGTGAAGGTTTTACGATGAAAGGAACTTCAGGCACAAATACCAATTCGATTGCAGGTGTACAAAATAATTCGGGTAGTAATCAGCGTTATGATTTTAGAGGAAAACCTAACGATGGGACGATATCAATACCTGTTGGGATAGGAAAATTAACGCTAACAGGAAATCCTTATCCGTCAGCAATTGATTTGTCTGCTTTTCTAACTGACGCTATCAATAGTACGGGTGTTGCTTACTTTTGGGAACAAGATAAAACAGTTGATTCTCATTATATTGCAGATTATAAAGGAGGTTATGGAACTTTCTCTCCATTGGGCGGTAGCGGGAATGGTGTGTATACTCCAGCCACTTTTTATTCCTATGATGGTTCAGGAAATCAAGTTAGTACTGTGGGAACGGGATCTAGCTATAACCGACGCTTTTCTCCTATTGGGCAAGGCTTTCTAATTGAGGGTATAACTAATACAACTGTTACTATGAAAAATAGTTACCGTGTTTATGTTAAGGAAGGAGCTGCAAATCTATCACAATTTGAAAAAAATGTAAAGAGCGGAACTAAGGATGCTAAAACTTCTTATTTTAGTGCTATACCAGCTGTTTCTGGTAAAGATTATACGCTTGTTAGTGCAGAAGAAAGTTCGCATATTCGACTTAGTACGTTAATTGATGATCATGGGGTAAGGCAGTTGGTCTTGGCTTTTTTGCCACAAGCAACAGATGGAGTTGATCATGCAATGGATGCCCTTTCAAGTGACCAAGCACCTGCAGATGTTTACTTTGTTTTAGATGATAAAGAGTTTTTGATTAATGCTGTGAGCTTTGATGATGATAAAAAAATAGCAATTGGTTTCCGCAGCGTTAACCAAGCTAGTTTTAAATTATCTGTGAAAGATATTGTTAATTTTACTAGTGCGAATAATGTCTATTTACATGATAAAATAACCAACGAATATTTTGACATAAAAAACAGTTTTCATGAGGTTGTTTTACCAGCAGGAACAAATAATTCTCAATTTGAATTAACTTTTAAAACAGATAAAACGTTAGGCACTGAAACAATCGAAAAATCAGACTTTTTAGTGTATCAAAATAATACTATCAAAAGTTTGACGATAACTAACCCTTTGCGAAAAGAATTAAAAACATTTGCGGTTTATGACATTGTAGGGAAATTAATTTTTAATAAAACAGTTTTAGGATCCAATACAGAGTATAGTTTTCCTACTTCACAATTAAGTAATGGTATTTATATTGTCAAGGTAACAACTGATGAAAAAACTTCATTAGGCCAAAAAATTATAGTAAGAAATTAATTTAATTCATAAAAAAAATGCAATCCTCAAAGATTGCATTTTTTTGTTGTTATAAATTTTACCTTTGTTAAAAAAAGACTTGAATCAAAAGGTACCAATACATTTTCCCCAAGGCATAACTGTTCATATAAAACGAGAGGATTTGATACATCCCATTGTTTCGGGTAATAAGTTCAGAAAACTAAAATACAATTTGCTTGAAGCAAAAAAACAAAAAAAAGATACTTTGTTAACTTTTGGAGGTGCTTTTTCTAATCATATCGCTGCCGTAGCTTATGCTGGGCAACAAAATGGGTTTAAAACCATAGGAATCATAAGAGGAGACGAGCTACAGGATCAAAAAGGTCTGAATCCGACCTTGACATTTGCTAAGAGTTGTGGTATGCATTTTGAATTTGTATCCCGAGAAACGTATCGTCTCAAAAACGAAAAATCTTTTCTCGAAAGTTTAAAAGATAGCTTCGGGGACTTTTATTTAGTGCCAGAGGGAGGTACAAATTCATTAGCCATAAAGGGATGTGAGGAAATTTTAGAGCATCAAGATTCCGACTACGACTACATTTGTTGTGCGATAGGAACTGGTGGTACAATATCGGGTATCATTAACAGTGCTAACGGGAATCAAAAAATTTTAGGTTTTCCAGCCTTAAAAGGTGATTTTTTAAAAGATGAAATTCGTATTTTTGTACAAAATGTAAATTGGGAATTAATTACTGATTATCACTTTGGAGGTTATGGCAAGGTAACTGAAGATCTAATCGGTTTTATTAATCAATTTTATAGTGTAACCCAAATACCGTTAGATCCAATATACACTGGTAAAATGGTCTACGGAGTAATGGACTTAATAGCAAATAATTATTTTCCGGCTCAATCAAAAATTTTATTGATACATACAGGTGGACTGCAAGGAATTCCAAGTATGAATGAAAAATTGAGTCGTAAAAAACTACCAATACTAAATGTCAATGTTTAAAAAAAACGTACTGCTACTAATTGTAATAGTCTTATCTAGCTGTAATGCTACAAAATCGCCTATCGTTACCACGAAAAAAGTTTCT
>CAXBGV010000080.1:0-9715 GCA_963975235.1 uncultured Flavobacterium sp.
TGTAACTTAACTAATCTAAAATGAAAAATCACCAACTATTTTTGACCACATTACCAAAAAAGAAAAGCGGTGATTGTAATAAATCACCGCTTTTCGTATTAATTATAAGTCCTTTTAAATTGCATTTACTATAGCAGCAAAATCATCTGCTTTTAGTGCAGCTCCTCCAATTAATCCTCCATCAACATCTGGTTTAGAGAAAATCTCTTTCGCATTTTCAGGCTTAACACTACCGCCGTAAAGGATAGAAACGTTCTCAGCAATTTCTTTCCCAAAAGCTTTCAAAACTACTTCTCTAATAAACTCATGCATTTCCTGTGCTTGTTCCGGAGAAGCAGTTTCTCCTGTACCAATAGCCCAAACTGGCTCGTATGCTAAAACAATATTTTCCCAATCAGATTCTTTGATATGCAATAAGCCATCTTTAAGTTGGTTTTCGACCACATTAAAATGGTTTTTAGATTGACGGTCTTTTAACTCCTCGCCAAAACAAAAAATCACAGTCATATCATGCTCCAATGCTGTGTCTACTTTATTGGCGATAATAGCATCGGTTTCATGGAAGATAGCTCTTCGCTCTGAATGCCCAAGAATAACAGTTTGAACGCCCACACTTTGAAGCATATTTGCAGATATTTCTCCAGTAAAAGCCCCACCTTCAGCTTGGTGCATGTTTTGTGCCGCTACAGTAACGTTAGTAAACTCTAAATGAGCTGCTGCCGATGCTAAGTTTACAAAAGTAGGAGCGACAATTACTTGAACCGCTGTTTCTGTTGGTAATTTAGCGATCAATTCGTTTAATAAATCTTCGGTTTGCTCTGCATTCTTATGCATTTTCCAGTTTCCTGCAACTATTTTTTTCCTCATTTTAGTTGTTGTTTATCGATTTTTATTGTTGGTTCTTTTACTTTAAATCATTTAATGTCTCATTAATGAGATCAAAATCAGTTTCAATAGCTCTGTAAAGTACTATTTTACCTGTTTTGTCAAGTATGATGTATCTTGGTATCCAGTCAAGGTCTATTGCTGTCCCAAAAACACCTTCCATCTGGTCGTTAGCCATATAATGGTCACCCTCTAAGGCATGCTTTTCGATACCTGTTTTCCACTTATCAGCAGCTTTATCCATCGATATAAAAACATAATCCACATCAGGATGGTTTGTTTGTAGCTCTTTTAATTTAGGCATTGCCTTAATACAATCGCCGCACCACGATGCCCATACTTCGATTACTACCGTTTTTCCCTTATGCTGGTCGATAATATTTTGGAATGCAACTTGAGACCCGTCTGGAGCTAATAGCGTTTCTGCTAATGCTTTTTCAGAAAATTCAGTCTTTTGATCTTTACTCTTAGAGCAAGAAATGCCTAAAACGGCAAATAGGAGGATTATTGTTTTTTTCATTTTTTTTATTTTAACAAAGTTAAGGAAACAATTTGAATCGGCTTGTTAGATTAAAGTTTTTTGATTTTATCGGGTATTTTTATTAAAAAAGCAATTTTTAGATCCTAAGGTAAAAATGAAAACGTAATAGTTTTTGCGCATCTTACACCTTTACTATCTTTTTAACGAGTTTGAGGTACAATTTGTATTTTGATCTTATGCAGTTGAAGCTTGAAGTTGTTTGGTATTCATTTAATGTGATAAAAAAAGTCCCACTATCAGTTTAATAGTGAGACTTCAGGTTTGTAATACATCATAGGATCAAAGTTTCAAATCCTCAATATCATTATAATGTACTTTTTGTTTGATGGTACCTTTATCAAGAACCACAATACTAGGATTTGCTCTTTCGATTGTTTTTAAGGCAATAGCATCACAAGTATAATACTCAAATGTAAGTCCGTATTTTTTTTGTGCTTTTTGTATTTCTTCTTCAGAGGAGTTAGTCATACCAATCACTTTATACCCTTTTAATTTTGCATCTTGGTTAAGTTTTTCCATTTTTTCCATTCCGCCTACTTCTGCTATTGCTAGATCGTAAGTAACAATCATTACTAACTTAGGTTCTTGCAAAAGCTCGTCTTTATAGTCAGAATCATTTTTTACCATCGTAAAATCATGAATAGGAGGTACGTATCCTTCAGTAATTACTTTGTCTTTTCTGTCAACAAACGTTGCTCCGTCAGGAAGATTCATTAAGTCGTCTTCAGAGAACTCGGTATCAACACCATTTACTTTATAAATAAAAGTCATCGCCACGACTGATTGAGGTGCGCCTTCAGGAATCTCCATTCCTTTCTGAATGTTATTACCTACCTTAAAAGGTCTAAAATCAATTATTGGTAAATGATTAAGTACCCAAACCGCCATAAACATGCACAGTACAATACTAGCGTATGCAATTACATTTTGAACTGATTTTTCGAACAATGGCTGTATTAGTTTTTTATTAAAAAAGATGATTACAATGAAAACCAATAACACCACATCTTTTGTAAACGATTCCCAAGGTGTTAAATGCAAGGCATCCCCAAAACAACCGCAATCCTTTACTACGTCATAGTACGCAGAGTAAAACGTTAGGAAAGTAAAAAATACAATCATTAACAATAAGCTCCAAATACTAAATGTAGATTTATAGCCTATTAGTAGCATCACACCCAAGATTACCTCTACAATAACTAAAAACAAGGCTAAAGATAAAGCAGCAGGAACCAGAAACGGAATATTAAAAACCGGTTCACCAAAATATTCAGCTAATTTATAAGAGAAACCTACAGGGTCATTTAATTTTATTAATCCTGAAATAATGAAGAGGATTCCAACAAATATTCTAGAAAACTGAGTAATTATATTTTTCATTTTATTTATTTTGATGACCGAAGCCCATTAGAATTAAAGCAAAAATCGAGTAGTTTATCATATCTTGGTAATTAGCATCGATACCTTCTGATACAATGGTTTTTCCTTTGTTATCTTCAATTTGCTTAACGCGAAGTAGTTTTTGCAGAATCAGGTCAGTTAGCGAACTTACTCTCATTTCTCTCCAAGCTTCACCATAATCATGGTTTTTAGCCTCCATTAGTTCCTTAGTAAGTTGAATTTTAGTATCGTAGAGTGTTGTTGCTTTTTTTACTTCCAAGTCAGGCTGATCTACTACGCCTAATTCAAGTTGTATTAATGCCATAATAGAGTAATTGATAATGCCAATAAACTCACCAGACTCATCCTCATCTATTTTACGAACTTCATTTTCTTGTAAACTACGAATTCGTTGCGCTTTAATGTAAATTTGATCAGTTAGTGAAGGCAAACGTAAAATACGCCAAGCGCTTCCATAGTCAGTCATTTTATTAACGAATAGGGAACGACAAATCGCCACTACAGTATCGTATTCTTGAGAAGTATTCTTCATTATTGATGTATATTTGTCTAAAATTTGCTCAAAAATAGGGATAAATTTTAAAAAAGTTTGATGTTTAAAGTTTAAAATTGTTTCGCCACACTCATCAGACTTTTGAAATTGCTAAGAATTAAAAAACTAAAATAGGAAGTATAGAAGTTATGACTATTAATTGCAAAGGACAGCTTATCGATTTATCACAGCCCAAAGTGATGGGGATTTTAAATATTACTCCTAACTCTTTTTTTGATGGAGGTAAGTTTTCAAGTGAGGCTGAAATAATCTCGCAGGTAAAAAAAATGCTAAATGATGGAGCTACATTTATAGATGTTGGTGCGTATTCAAGCAAACCTGGCGCTGATTTTGTCTCTGAAGAAGAAGAAATTAAAAGAATTGTACCCGTAATTCGACTAATTTTAAAGCATTATCCAGATGCCTTACTTTCTATCGATACTTTTAGGAGCGCTGTTGCAAAAGAAGCTCTTGATAACGGTGCTGCGATTATTAATGATATATCAGGAGGGAATCTAGATGAAGGAATGCTTACTGTTATTGCACAATACAACGTACCTTACATTGTCATGCATATGAGAGGCACACCACAAACCATGCAAAGTTTAACTAACTACGATGACATAATAAAAGAAATGCTTTTTTATTTTTCGAGTATCATTGCTAAGTCTCGTACTTTAGGAATAAATGATTTGATTATCGATCCTGGTTTTGGATTTGCAAAAACATTAGACCAAAATTATGAGGTTTTAAGACATTTAGAATTATTTCAGATGCTTGATTTGCCTATTTTAGCTGGTATTTCAAGAAAGTCAATGATATACAAAGTTCTTGACTCTAACGCTAAAGAGGCACTTAATGGAACAACTTTTCTCAATGCTTTTGCTTTATCCAAAGGAGCTTCTATTTTAAGAGTCCACGATGTTAAGGAAGCAGTAGAAGCAGTTAAACTATATACAAAACTAAAAAATTAACGATGAAATATTGTACCCTGATTGCCCTGCTTTTTTTATTTTCTTGTGGCAATAAAGAAACGGTTTTGTTGCCAAAATCTAATACCACTGCTGTTGCAGATGTTGTTGATCACTCACCGATTTACATTTTTTTCAAAGTTAAAGGCAAAGATACTATTGCCGATGTTAATCGTAAAAACAGTATTATTTCAACCAATTGGATTTTAAATATTGACAGGCGTTTGCCTTTGCGATTGGTGATTCCGGAGGTAATGAAATTACAACAAAAAAAGCGCGAAGAGAAAGCACATAAAAATGAAAATGCCGAGAATTATTACGCTTATGCTGATAGCATTGGTAAAAACATGGCTTTTATTCCCTTTACGAAGGTGTATTATCAAATGGCAAAACCTTTGAGCGGAAGTCTAATTTTACATTTCAAAAAGAACTCGAAAACAATTGTAATTCACGATTTAGAAATAGCAAAGGACACAATAGTGAAATATATTGAGAGTATTAATTATGCGATACAGCCCAAAATTATTTTTGTTTTTGATAAAAACATGAGCTTTAATGAATATTTACAAACTAAGATAATTGTAAAAGACTTAGATACGTTTAACAAAGAAGTTCCTTCAGAATATGTTGATTAAGTAGCTTGTTTTTTTATTGATGATGGTATGGTTCATTTTTTAAAATTGTAAATCCACGATACAATTGTTCAATAAAAAATAATCGTACCATTTGATGCGAAAACGTCATCAAAGAAAGCGATATTTTACCTTGTGCCTTCGCATAAACTGTATCAGAGAAACCGTAAGGACCTCCAATTACAAAAACAAGTGTTTTAACACCAGAGTTCATTTTTTTTTGCAACTCTTCAGAAAAACCGACGCTAGAGAAGTTTTTTCCGTTTTCATCCAATAATATAAGTTGGTCTGTCGCAGTAACTTTTGCTAAGATAAGTTCGCCTTCTTTTTCTTTTTGTTGCTTTTCAGATAGATTTTTAACATTTTTAATATCCGGAATAATTTCTAAATCAAATTTGATGTAAAATGATAATCGCTTCGCATAATCATCAATTAGCGTTTGTAATGCTTTATTATCCGTTTTACCAATTGCAATTAGTTTGATGTTCATTGGGTTTATTTTAAGGGAAAATTAGCTTCGAACGCACTAAATCTTTGATCTAGATCTTTCAAAAGTTGTTGCTTCACTTTAGCATTCTTGATAAAACTAAATTGTATGCTATTGTACACATATTGCTTAATATCTGCATAGGTTACCTCAGGATATCTTTTGGCTAACAATACATATTGCTCTGTCATGTTAGTACGCAGAATTCCGGCATCATCAGTACTGATAACTATAGGAACATTAAATTCTTTGTACAAAGAAATCGGATGACGATGATCTTTAACCTTTAATATAAACTCGTTACTAACCAGATTAATTTCGATAGGTATATTTTGCTTAGCCATATGTTGTAGTAAAGAGTAAGCATTTTTCTCATAAGCCATATCCACGCCATGACCAATGCGATTTGCTCCAGCAATATATACAGCATCGTTAATATGCCAAGTTAAATCTTCGGGTTGTACCAAGCCTAAGGTTAACTCTCCTGCGTGAAGTGTATATTTTACTTTAGGAAAAACACTGTTGCAATACTTAAACATTACCATGTGTAGCCAATAATCTTTCATGGAGGTTTCTCCATCTTCTGGTGAAACGATATTGACTCCAGCCATCAAATCATTACTGTCAGCAGATATAAAAGCAACAACAAGATTTTTAAATAAATCAACAGGCTCCATAAAACGTAAAACAAAATTTTGATAGCGCATGGTAAAATTAGCATCATCAATTTGAAGGTCTGTGTGCATCTTTGCTACGAAGTTGCTATTGAAATCTAGAGCATCTTTTTTAGCATTTCTTTTTTGAAAAGTTTTATAAAGTGTTTCTAAGAGCGTGATGACTGCTTTCTCGTCCTTATTCGATGCTGCTTTTCGAAGTTGAGTATTAAAATCAGCTAAATCACTAGTATTTATGTTAGAGGGAATTGTTGATAATTGTGTTTCTATATAACTTAAGTTCTCTGAAATAGCTCTGTTTTTTAGCTCTAAGAGACCTTCTCCAAAATGGCCCGGAAGCGTTGGGCTAAATTTCTCAAACGATTCAAAAAACAATTTGTCAGAAGGATAACTTACGCCGTTATAATCTTTAACAGACCATTTTTCCATTATTTTCTGTTTGTAGGTATTGAGTTCTCCTCGAGCTGCAATAACGGAGAATAACTCCCAGTTGCTACTGTTGGGCTTTTCTTTAAGCACTTCCATGGTTGTAGTGTTTAAATAAAAATCTTCGTTTATGGCATCCTCAAGCATAGGTTCAGCATAAATAGAACCACTAAAGTGATGATGCAAATCTCCACCTTTAGGCATCTGACTAAAAAAAGCAGTCAAAGCAGCCTCGTTATTTCTAATTTTTTCAAAATAGGAATTTGCTGTTTGTCCGTAGCTTAAATGTAGTGTAGCCGAAAAAAGCAAAACGATGTATAATTTCATAAATTGGTTTTAGAAAGGTAATAAGTAGTGTATTCAAAGATTGGTTTTACTGTTGCTTGCTTGTAAAACAAATGGTAACTTTAAAACTTCGCAAAGATAAGTGTTTATCAGTTAATAAAAAACTCTTAGAATGAACATCTAATTATCATATTTGTAAGTGGCTGCAGGTACATAATAGACTAGTCTTATTGTCGTAAATTTTGGTGTTTTAGTTTTAAAGCTACTCTTGGCGTACTAGAGAAACTAATTTTTTTGTCTTAGATTGTTAGACCAACAATATTTGAAAAATACAGTGTACGAAATTCTCTAAGTAGTAAGGAAGACTTAAAATATTAATTTATAGACCGCAAAATTTTACTCTTGTAATTTAGCGTCAAGGATGCATTCCTTTTTTAATTCGCTAATATCTTCATTATGATTGATAGTCTTTTCAGCACGAATGTAAGCTTCATTCGAATGTTGTTTGGCTACTTCTTTGATAGTAGGATAGCTAATTTTAGAAAGGGATTTAAAAGCTTTTTGTAATCGAATCATGACTTCAATGTTTGCAGCACCATCCCTTGCAATAGGCCTAAAAGCATCCTCAAATAGGTCAGCAAGCACTAGTTCAGGTACTGCAATTTTACTATACATTATTTCGTTGTTAGTTTCTTGTTTTTGCACTTCATCGAATAATGAAAATAGGCGTACATGACTATTTATAATTTGAATTGCTGTTCCAGGATCATTTACGGCTGGAGATAACGCTCTACTAGCAATTTCGCTTAAAGTGATACTACCAAAACGAGGATCATCATCAAAAGATCTAGTATCTCCTATGTTAAAGGACTTTCTTATGGTATCAAAGTCGATAGCTTCATCTGTTTTTTGTTCGTTGTAATGGATATGTAGTATTGGTATATCTAACGATACAAATTTGCCGGGAAGTGCGTTTATGGTGAATATAGCATTTGATTTTTCGGCAATTTCTTGAAGCATTTCCATATCGATAGATAATATGTATCCAATGTCATCACTGTAAACGTGGTTAGTATTTGTAATGTTCGAATCTATTTTTATGCCTCCCATTGTAGGTGATTTTAATCTTTTTTTAAGAGCAATTTTTGTTACGTTTTCGATCAGCTTTATGGTATGGCCCATTCTACCTAATCTAGATATTCGTTCTACCCATCTCAAAAAGGTTAATATTACGAGAGTAAAAAATAATAAAGTTATTATGAATAGGGTGAATAAGCCAGCTTTTCCGTAGTAGCCATTTTTTACAGCAATGAGAGCTACGATACTAAATATGAATGAACCTATAAAGGCAGATAATGAATTTCTAGAGACGTCATCTGTAATTATAAGGTTAAAGGATCTGGGCGTTGCTGTAGTGCTTGCTGCAGCAAATGCCGATATCATCGAGCCTACGGTAAAAGTGGCGATGACTAGCATACTTGATGAAATGATGTTCAATAATTCAATAATTGACTCGATCTTCAAGTCTGGAACCAATTTTTGCAAATCAGTTTTATCTGCGACCTGTGCTAAAAGAGCTCCTAAAATCGAAATAAAACAAAAAATAACTGGCCTGAACCAAAGTTTTTCTTGAATCCTACGAAAGAGATACGTTGCATTTTTTTTCATAATTATAAGTTTGGTACTAAAATTGTTTCTAGTACAATAATATATAGCGCTGGACAAAACGATTCAACAGTATGACCAATAGAACGTCTCAATGTTTTACCTAGTAAATTGTAGTCGTTTCAATTTTAGGACAAGTTACTTGTGCTAGGTGGCAAGATCTAAAGTATTACCACGGGCTGGCAAAACAAATTTTCAATTCCACAAAATATATTCTACTTTAGCAATATATAAAATTCTTATAATAATGATTACAGAAATACAATTTAAAAACGAGTTAGATATACTTATTGCAAATGCTATTAGAGAGGATGTAGGGGATGGTGATCATAGTTCGCTTGCTTGTATTCCTGCGACTGCACAAGGAAAAGCTAAACTTTTAGTAAAAGATGAGGGGATTATTGCAGGAGTTGAGTTTGCAAAATTAATTTTTGATTATGTTGATCCTTCATTAATTATAGAAACTTTTATCAATGATGGTGCTGTTGTAAAGTATGGCGATGTCGTATTTCATGTTTCAGGTAGTTCACAATCTATACTGAAAGCCGAACGAATGGTCTTGAACTCTATGCAGCGAATGTCAGCCATTGCTACAAAAACGAATAAATTTGTACAAATTCTTGCAGGAACTGGTACAAAAATATTAGATACTCGTAAAACAACCCCTAGCTTTAGGGTTGCCGAGAAATGGGCAGTAACAATTGGCGGAGGTGAAAATCATCGTTTTGCTTTGTATGATATGATTATGTTAAAAGACAATCACATTGATTTTGCGGGAGGTATAACTTTAGCAATAGCGAAAACTAAAGATTATTTAAAGGCGACTAATAAAGATTTGAAAATTATTGTAGAGGCACGAAATCTTGATGAAGTCAGAGAAATAGTTGCTGCAGATGGCGTTTATCGTATTCTTTTAGATAATTTTGATTTTGAAATGACCAAAGAAGCAGTGGCTTTCATTGGTAACTCTTGCTTAACAGAATCGTCTGGCAATATAAATGAGGAAACGATAAGACAATATGCTGAGTGTGGTGTAAATTATATTTCTTCAGGAGCATTAACACATTCAGTGTATAATATGGATTTAAGTTTGAAAGCAATCTAAAGTTGCAAAATGTATAGAAACAGTTTAATTTTTAGCCTTTCAACAGCTCGTAGCAAATAAAAGTAGTAATGTCAGTAGAAATTGAAAAGAATATAGATAAAATTCCTGTCA
>CAXBGV010000081.1:0-9680 GCA_963975235.1 uncultured Flavobacterium sp.
TTTACTCAAATTATGAAGGCGTTCAAACGATTGCAGAGGAAAGTACTTCGTTTCCTATGGTTTCTAGACCTACATCGTCAGGAGGTCTTGGGTTTGGTATGAAATGGATGATGGGCTGGATGCACGATACTTTAAAATACTTTCAAAAAGATACTGTATACAGGAAATACCATCAAAATGATTTAACTTTTTCGATGACGTATATATATGCAGAAAATTTTATGTTGCCTTTGTCTCATGACGAAGTTGTTTACGGTAAAAAATCTTTAGTAGATAAAATGCCCGGAGACGAATGGCAAAAATTTGCAAATTTAAGACTTTTATATTCATACATGTTTGCTCATCCCGGAACTAAGCTCCTTTTTATGGGAGGTGAGTTTGGTCAAATTAACGAGTGGGATTTTCAAAAAAGTTTAGATTGGCATTTATTAGACTATCCTTTTCACGTAGGTATAAAAAACATAATTACTGATTTGAATGGTCTATACAAAAATGAACCAGCCTTGTATGAAAATCAATTTAGTCCTGAGGGTTTTGAGTGGATTAACTATTCAGATCATCAAAATGCTGTAATGACTTTTATACGTAAGGGAAATAATATAAAAAATGACTTAATTATTGTTTGTAATTTTACACAGGTGGTTCGATCCAATTATAGAATTGGTTTGCCACGTAAAGGCAAATTAAAAGAAATATTTAATAGCGATTCTAGTAAGTACGAGGGAAGTAATGTGGCTAATAACGGAATAGTAGCAAGTGAGGCCTCTCCTTACGATAGCCGTGATTACTCTATTGAGTTGTATTTACCTCCGTTAGCTTTAATTGTATTAAAATATATATGATCGTTAGGCTTTGATTTTTAAGTAATGCCTACTTTCTTAGTACTTAAAAGCATTTGTGTTTGACAGATGCTTTTTTTGTGCCAGTTATATTAGATGTTTTAACTGGTTACTACTGTGTTTAGAACAAATTGATGTTTAGAATAAATTTCAAATTATTCTTATTTGAATATATTATTACTCGAAAGTAATAGCATTTGGCTAATCTTACAACAATTGCAAATAATTTTATAATTAAGAAAGTGATAATAATTGTATTTTTGTTAAAATTAAAATAACATTTACTATGAAAAAACAATCCATATTATTGGGAATATGTTCTTTAGGATTATTGTTCTCTTGCGCTGTGAATCCGTTAACGGGTAAAAAAGCTTTAAATTTAGTATCAAACGAGGAACTTTTTCCAACTTCTTTTCAACAATACGGTACTTTTTTACAAGAAAATAAAGTAATAGCAGGTACAACTGACGCTAAAAAAGTAGAATTAGTTGGGGTAAAAATAAAGGCAGCAGCTGAACGCTATTTAGCTTCTATAGGACAAACAGAATATTTGAAGGGGTATCAATGGGAATATAAATTAGTACAAAGTCCAGATGTAAACGCATGGTGTATGCCTGGCGGCAAAATTGTTGTTTATTCTGGTATTTTGCCAATTACAAAGGATGATGCTGGTTTAGCAACAGTTATGGGACATGAGGTTTCACATGCCTTAGCTAATCATGGTGCGCAACGTATGAGTTATGCTCAGCTTCAAGAATACATAGGTATGGGAGTTTCTGCTGCTACTTCTGGAAAGAGTGCAAGTACGCAACAGGCTTTTAGTACAGCTTACGGGTTAACTTCTCAATATGGGGTAATGCTACCTTTTAGCAGAAGTAATGAAAGTGAAGCTGATAAAATAGGTCTGACCTTGATGGCTATTGCAGGATACAATCCTGAAGAAGCAATTGCTTTTTGGACTAGAATGTCTGCTAACTCAGGTGGAGCTGCACAACCAGAGTTTATGAGTACGCACCCATCAGACGCTACTAGAATTGCTAATATTAGAGCTATGATTCCAGAAGCAAAGGCTACAGCTGCAAAATTTGGAGTTGTATTTAAATAGTTGCAAACAATCACAATATTGTAAAAGCCGTTTCTTTCATTAGAAATGGCTTTTTTTTGTCCAAATTTGTAGGTTACATAATTTTGTAAAAAAAAGCTGCATTTATAATTAAATTAAAATAAATTCGTAAAAAAAATAGTTTATGAAAGCATTGCAAAAAGGAGATAGGAAATTAATTAACGCTTGGGCTTTTTATGATTGGGCAAACTCAGTGTATAGTTTAGTTATAGCGACTGCAGTTTTTCCTATTTATTATGATGCAGTTACAAATGATAACAATGGTATAGTTCATTTTTTAGGTACTGACTTTAATAATTCTACGTTATTATCCTATTCACTATCTTTTTCATTTTTAATTGTTGCTATTTTGTCACCTATATTATCAGGAATTGCTGATTATACCGGGAACAAAAAACGATTTTTACAGTTTTTTTGCTACCTGGGTTCTCTGTCAGTACTTTCATTATTCTTTTTTAAAGGGCAAGATACATTGTGGATCGGAATACTAGGAACAATTTTCGCAAGTGTTGGCTTTTGGGGAAGTATCGTTTTTTACAATTCTTACTTGCCAGAAATAGCACATCCAGAGCAGCACGATAGAGTTAGTGCAAAAGGTTTCATGTTTGGTTACTTGGGATCATTACTCTTATTAGGATTTAGCTTAACAATGGTAATGAAACCGGACTGGTTTGGAATCGTTGATAGCTCTTTACCAGCTAGAATATCTTTTTTGGCGGTGGGAATATGGTGGATGGGTTTTGCTCAGGTTACATTTTATTATTTACCCAACAACGTCTTTCATAAAAAACCAGAGAAGGATTATATTTTCAAAGGTTTTAAGGAGTTAATTGTCGTGCTAAAAAAGGTGGCAAAACAGCAATCATTAAAGCAATTCTTAACCGCTTTTTTTCTTTATAGTATTGGAGTTCAAACTGTCATTTTATTGGCGGGTTTGTTTGGTAAACAAGAATTAGGTATTGATACTAGTAAATTGATTATCATTATTCTACTAATCAACTTGGTGGCAATTGTTGGAGCTTTTATTTTTTCGAGAATATCCGAGAAAATAGGAAATATTAAGACATTACAATTAGCGGTATTGATATGGGGCGGAATTTGTGTAGCTGCCTTTATGCTTGATGCTAAAAGTCCGAATATTGACTTGCAATTTTATATTCTGGGAGGTACTATTGGAATGGTGCTGGGAGCTACTCAATCATTGTCTCGCTCTACTTATTCAAAATTGTTACCAGAAACGCACGATCACGCTACTTATTTTAGTTTTTTTGATGTAACAGAAAAGATAGCTATCGTAGTAGGAACATTTATTTTTGGGTTGGTTAGTGCGATTACGCATTCGATGCGCACATCCTTTTTAATTCTCGCACTGTTTTTTGTACTTGGTTTCATTTTATTAAGTTTAATGAAAAGCAAACCAATTCATAAACAATAGGGAGTAATGAAAAAAGCTGTTTTTAACTCGTGTTAAAAACAGCTTTTTTCATTAAACTACTAATTATTTTTTTGAAATGCGACCAGAACCACTAACCTTTGTGTCTTTAGTTTTCGGATCTCCTTTATAATCAATATCTCCAGAACCTGATATTCTTGCGATTAAGTTATTACTGCAATTTACGGTAATATTTCCAGAACCTGACATCGAAGCGTTCACATTTACAGCAAGTAATTCGTATGCGCTTATATCGCCAGAACCAGATAGTTTACTCTCGTAATTAGTCGCTTTTCCTTTAAGGGTTATATCTCCGGAGCCACTTAGTGATGCCACAACATCATTTGCGTCGACTGTTAAAATAATATCTCCTGATCCAGATAGTTTAGCATTAAAACGATCAGCTTTGATAGTGTTTTTTCCAATGATACTTCCAGAACCGCCCAAGGAAACATCAGAGATACTTTCAAATGGCACAGTAACAACAATTGTTTTTCCCGATGTAGAGCTCATATTAGTATTTTTTTTAGGATATATTTTTAATACATTTCCTTCTACTTCGACTATGATAAGAGGGAGTAGGTTCTCTTCTCCCTTTAGACTAATTTCACCTTCCTTACCAGCAATTAATTCCACATCAAATGATCCGCCTATTTTAATTTCGTCATAATTGGTGGTAGTTCGTTTTTCGGTGACGATTTTACCATTTCCTTTAATTCTAGATTTTGTAGACCACTGCGCGTTGCTAGTTACTGAACTTAGCAAAAAGCAGAATAATAAAGTTTGAACTGTTTTTCTCATTAGATAATAGTTTAATTGTTATTTTTTGAATAAATGGATGTTCCCGTAATCTGATTTTATTGATAGGTTGTTAGCGTCTTTTTTACTAAAATAACCTCGGTAGGTTTTATTTGTTGTGGTCTCTTCCTTGCTGGAAAAATTTAAGTCATTTTCGTGTTTGATGGTTGCATATCGCGCACTTATATCAAAGTTGAAATCAAAATTGCTACTGTAGCCTATTTTAATATTGGAATATGCAGCAATAATAGTTACATCATTAGCCTTAGCAGTTAAGTAATCAATAGCTATCTCACAATACTTTGCGGTTAATTTTGTTGCCCCACTAATTTCACCCAAGTTCAATTTCATATAATTTGCGCTGCCAATCGTTGATTTAACTTTCTCAATATTTAGTGTTCCGTATTTACTGCTGTATTGTACAAAATCACCTTCTAGAATTGTAGTATCGGTATAATCTGATAGTAAATCAATTTTTGATAATGAATTAATTCGCAGTCCTGAATAGCGAGCAGTAATTGCACCGTTGTTCAGGTAATCTATCTGGGAGTTCGGGCAGTACTCTATTTGAATTGTGTTTTTTGTACTGTATAATTTGCCGGTTATTAATTTGCCGTATTTGCAATATATTTCTGTTGGTGACCACAAGTCGGAGGTACTAATATTACCGTATTTATTACGAAGGGTTACGTTTCCTTTTTTTGGAACTTTTATGGTGTAATTTATTTCAAAGCTGTTGCTGCTACCTTTGGTTTTAAAATTGGTGTTTCCGAGAATTGTTTTAGCAGAAATTAAGTGTTTAAGAGCATTGATGTCGATGTCAATTTCATTGATACGTTGGTTGACCCAACCTTCATTACTACCGCTTACTTTTATATTAACTTCTAGCTCGATTTTGTCCTCGTCCCATGTAGTCACATAGATATTTCCGTATGAATTGTCTATGTTTATTCCTGCATCAGGATATACTAGATATGTTTTTTTTATACTTTTTGTCTTAACAAAAATTGCTTCATCACTATTAGCAACCGATAAAAAGGGCAATAATAGAAGTATCAGCAATACGCTATATTGTTTTTTCATCTGGAATGTTTTTTAATTTTTCGTTGTTTTCAATATGTTGTAAAACTTCTTGTAGAAATGAAATCCTAATTTGAAGATTACTGATTAAAGCATTAATGATCGGCTTACTTTCTCCGTTTCTTTCGAGTTCTTTGATAATTTTAGCGTAATCTTTATCTAAAATTTGCACCTGTTTTAAAGCGTCAGCAATTATCTTTTCATTTTCTGGAGATTTTTTGTCTTTAATTTTTTCTAGTTCTTTTTCGATAATGATTGTAAAGATCGAGTCCGTTTGTTTAGTCTCTTTTGAAGCAAACTTAAAATCTTTAGAATTATCTTGATTCGATTGAATTATATTCAAGCACAAAAAAAGCGCTATCGATGCTGCAATTGCGATTGGTAAAAATAATTTTATTGTTAGTTTAGCTGGTTTAAGTTTATTTAAAAATCGTTTTTCATGATTTGGTTGTAAATCTTTGGTATTCCATTGATCATTAAATGCAGTAAACATTTGATCTAATTTCTCATTTTCATTTTTCATAGTTTCATTAATTTAATTCTCAAACAATCTTTTGCTCTACTCAATGTCGTTCGGCAATTACTGTAGCTTATATTTAGTATGTCGCTAATTTCTTCTTGATCATAACCTTCAATATAAAAAAGAGTCAAAATAACGCGATAGCTGTCCTTTAGGGTATTCATGGTATCAAGAATCTGCTGTACTTTTAAATTAGTAAAATCAAGCGATTCAGTAGGATTATGGTCCGACTCTTCAATTTTCAATGTATGGTCAGTATAGTCTTCTGGTTTATATTTGCTGTTCTTTTTAAAAAGATCAATACTTGTGTTTATTATAATTTTTTTTAGCCAAGCTCCAAAAGCGACCTCATTTTTATAAGCATCTATTTTGGTAAATGCTTTCAAAAAACCTTCTTGCATAACATCTTCAGCATAATGCTCGTCTTTTACGATTCGATATGCAACATTAAACATTGCTTTGCTGTATCGATTGTAAAGTTCGAACTGTGCTTTTTGATTTTTATTCTTGCATAACAAGACTAATTCTTCGGTATTTACGGTGCTTAATTTCAATATTAAGATTGAAGGTTTTTTGTAAAGACTCTCATTATTTTTAAATGTTACAGTACTGATTATTATTTTTTAAAATTACTATATAAATCTTATAAAATGGTATTAATTTGAGGCGAACTGTGGTAAGATTAACGATGTTACGTTTCTTTTGGCATAATGATTGTCTTTTTAAGCACTTATTAAATAAGAAGCCTATAATATCAGTAAGCCATTCAAATGGGCACAGATTGGGCTTGTTTATTTACAAACCGAAATTTTTCACTGACAAAAAGACCTATATATACTATGTCAAATCATAAAATACGCACAATTGACAATCTGTCACTTCAAGAATTTGATTCAGATGCTGAATTAATACCATTATTAACACCTGAGGACGAAGAGGAAATGATCAATGAAGAATTACCAGATTCTCTTGCGATCTTACCTTTACGTAACATGGTTTTGTTTCCAGGAGTTGTGATTCCTATTACAGCTGGTCGCGATAAATCGATAAAGTTAATTGATGACGCTAATGCAGCCGGAAAAATCATTGGGGTGGTTGCACAAAAAAACGAAGAAGACGAAGATCCAACCAAAGATGATATTCACTCTGTGGGGACGGTAGCTCGCATTTTACGAGTTTTAAAAATGCCCGACGGAACAACTACCGTTATTTTACAAGGTAAAAAACGCTTCGAAATAGACACAGTGACTTCTGAGGATCCTTACATTAGTGCTGTTATCAAAAATTTTGTTGAAGACAGACCCGACAGTAAAGATTCTGAATTCCTAGCTATTTTAGATTCGATAAAAGAGCTAGCGATACAAATCATCAAGGAAAGTCCAAATATTCCTAGTGAAGCTACTTTTGCCATAAAAAACATCGAGAGTCAATCATTTTTAATCAATTTTGTTACCTCAAATATGAATCTTTCTGTTAAAGAAAAGCAAGATTTATTGCGTATCAATAACTTAAAAGATAGAGCTTTGGAAACATTGCGCTATATGAATATTGAGTTGCAAAAGTTAGAATTGAAGAATGATATTCAATCTAAAGTTCGTTTTGACCTAGACCAACAGCAACGAGAATATTTCTTGCACCAACAGATGAAAACCATTCAGGAAGAACTAGGTGGTGTTTCTCAGGAAGAAGAGATGGAGGAAATGCTCGTTAAGTCTAAGACTAAGAAATGGGATGAAAAGACGCAAAAGAATTTCGAAAAGGAACTTTCGAAAATGCGTCGCATGAATCCGCAAGCTCCGGACTTTGGTATACAAAGGAACTATTTAGAACTTTTATTAGAATTGCCTTGGAATGAATATTCTAAAGACAATTTTGATTTGAAACGTGCTCAGAAAATTTTAGACCGAGATCATTTTGGTTTAGAAGAAGTAAAAAAGAGAATGATTGAGCATCTTGCAGTTTTAAAGCTTAGAAATGACATGAAGTCTCCTATTATTTGCTTAACAGGACCTCCAGGAGTTGGTAAAACATCTATTGGTCGATCAGTTGCAGAGGCTCTAGGGCGCGAGTATGTACGAATTTCATTAGGAGGACTACGTGACGAGGCAGAAATTCGTGGACATAGAAAAACATATATTGGTGCTTTACCAGGACGTATCATTCAGAGTTTAAAAAAAGCGGGAACATCCAATCCTGTATTTGTATTAGACGAAATAGATAAATTATCTAACAGTAATCAAGGTGATCCTTCCTCTGCATTACTAGAGGTTTTAGACCCTGAGCAAAATAGTTCATTCTATGATAATTTTCTGGAGATGGGCTATGATTTGTCTAAAGTGATGTTTATAGCTACATCGAATAATATGGCTACTATTCAGCCAGCTTTGAGAGATCGAATGGAAGTTATAAAAATGACGGGCTATACTATCGAGGAAAAAGTGGAGATTGCTAAGCAGCATTTGTTTCCAAGACAACTAAAGGAACATGGTTTGACATCTAAAGATCTTACCATAGGCAAAAAACAATTAGAAAAAATTGTCGAAGGTTACACTAGAGAATCGGGTGTTCGTGGTTTAGAGGCTAAAATTGCACAAGTAATTCGTAATGCAGCAAAGTCTGTTGCTATGGAGGAGGAGTACAACAAAAAAGTAACAGACGAAGATATTCTAAAAGTGTTAGGAGTCGCTCGTTTAGAACGTGATAAATACGAAACGAATGATGTTGCGGGAGTTGTAACGGGATTAGCTTGGACAAGTGTTGGTGGTGATATTCTTTTTATCGAATCATTGCTTTCGCCTGGAAAAGGAACAATGACTATTACAGGAAATCTTGGAACAGTGATGAAAGAGTCTGCAACAATTGCTTTAGAATACATAAAAGCAAATGCTTCACTTGTTGGTATTAGTCCAGAAGCCCTTACAAAGCACAATATTCATTTGCACGTACCGGAAGGTGCTACACCTAAAGATGGACCTAGTGCTGGTATTGCCATGCTTACTTCCTTGGTTTCTTTGCTTACGCAGAAGCGAGTGAAGAAAAATATGGCTATGACAGGCGAAATCACGCTTAGAGGGAAAGTTTTACCTGTAGGTGGTATCAAAGAAAAAATATTAGCTGCAAAAAGAGCCAATATTAAAGAAATCATTTTATGTCATGAAAACAAAAGCGATATTGACGAGATAAAACCAGAGTATATTCAAGGACTAACTTTTCATTATGTGAAGGAAATGAGCGAGGTTCTTAAAATAGCAATTACAGATCAAAATGTAAAAAACGCTAAAACACTATAAAGTATTTTTAGCAATCATTACTAGATTCCAAAACTAAAACTTACAAGCTAAGAATTGGTTTTGGAATTTTATTTGTTTGTAACTTGATCAGCGAAAAACGGCAAATGTGTATTTATAATTTTATCTTCGCATTCGCGTTTTTAGTCAAAGCATAGCCCCTAAACCATGTTTAAAAAAATTGTAATGTGCCTTTTTGTTTCTTGTTGTACTGTCTCATACAGTCAAATAGGAGGGAAGTACATATACCAATTTTTAAATTTAGTCACTTCACCACGACAAGCAGCTCTTGGCGGTAAAGTAATCACTATATATGATGAGGATGTTAATCAAGCTAATTTTAATCCGGCTACTATAAATCCAGAAATGGACAATCACCTAGCCCTAAATTACGGAAGTTATTTTGGAGAAGTTACTTATGGTACGGCGTCTTATGCCTATACGTATGATCGCCATTTGCAAACTTTTCAAGCAGGTGTCAACTATGTTAATTATGGCGATTTTGAGGGTTATGACGAAAACGGACAGGCTACAGCAAGTTTTACAGGAAACGAAATAGCGCTCTCATTTGGATACTCTTACAATGTTCCCTACACTGACT
>CAXBGV010000082.1:0-9662 GCA_963975235.1 uncultured Flavobacterium sp.
AAAGTAACGCTAGAAGTACTATTTGTGTCGCTTGATGTTTTTTTATTTCTAAAAGGCTGAAAATAGGTAAAAAACGCTATTTTTGTGGTGTAATCAAGGTAATTATACTGGATAAATTAGAACGATTCTAAATTAAAGAGAATATTATATAAACTATTGCTATTATAAAAATATCGCTATGAGTTCACAAGAAATTATAAAGATAGAAGATGATTTTACTTTAATTCGGTTTCAAAATGACAGCACAGAGAGCTTCAACGCACAGCGAGAAGTAAGTAGCGGACTGATTCAGTTTCATTTTGGACTAAAAGGAAGCGCTAAATTTATTTTTAACCAAGGTAACTATGCTTTGGAATTGAAAGAAGAGAAATCACTCTTATTATACAACCCACAAAAAGAATTACCCTTAAATCTCGAACTAGCTCCTAGCTCATGGGTGATATCCGTAATAATTTCGATAAAGAAATTCCATGCTTTATTTTCGACTGAGGCCGATTGCATCACTTTTTTAAGTGGCGAAAACAAGGACAAAAAATATTACAACGAAGGAAATATAAGTCCGTCGATGGCTATTGTACTAAGTCAGCTATTTCATTACAACTTGCATCCGTCTATCAAGAATCTATATTATAAAGGAAAAGGGTATGAATTACTAAGTTTGTACTTTAACCGCACCGAAGACCCCAATGCAGAACAATGTCCGTTCTTAATTGACGAGGACAATGTGATGAAAATAAGAAAGGCAAAGGAAATCATTATCGCAAATATGGCTGAGCCACCTGGATTACAAGAACTAGCTGATGAAATAGGATTGAACCTTAAGAAACTAAAAATGGGTTTCAAGCAAATTTACGGAGATACCGTTTATGGATTCCTATTTGACTATAAAATGGACTTTGCTCGAAAACTACTCGATAGTGGTTCCTATAATGTTAACGAAGTAGGATTAAAGATAGGATACAGTACTGGAAGTCATTTTATAGCAGCATTTAAAAAGAAATTTGCCACCACTCCAAAAAAGTATTTGATGTCCATTAATCCAAATGCTTAGGTAGTAATTGATTTTACATATTAAACAATAAATAAAAAATAGTTAATCGTACCCAAGAGAAAACGTTCTTTAAGTACTTTTACCAAATAAAAAAAAGCAAGATGAAAGGTGTATTATTAGTTAATTTAGGTTCTCCAGAAAGTCCAACTCCAAAAGATGTAAAACCGTACTTAGACGAGTTTTTAATGGATAAATATGTAATTGACGTTCCGTTTTTACTTAGAGCATTACTTGTACGTGGAATCATTTTACAAACAAGACCAAAAAAATCAGCTGCTGCTTACGCAAAAATATGGTGGGACGAGGGTTCGCCGCTTGTTGTAATTTCACGAAGAATGCACGAAAAAGTAAAGCAACTTGTTAACGTACCCGTTTCGTTAGCGATGCGTTACGGAAATCCATCGTTATTATCTGGACTACAAGAATTATATGATAAAGGCGTAACCGAGGTAATGCTTTTTCCTTTGTATCCTCAACACGCTATGGCATCTACAACTACAATTTTAGAATTAGCTGAGGAGCACAGACAAAAATATTTTCCGGGAATGAAATTTACTATTGTTCCTGCTTTTTACAACAAACCAGATTACTTACAAAATCTTGCAGATTCTATTAAAGGACATTTAGCAGGTTTTGACTACGATCATTTATTGTTCTCTTACCACGGTATCCCAGAACGACACATTCGTAAAACAGATATCACTAAATCACATTGTAAAATAGATGGATCTTGTTGCAATACGCCATCACCAGCACATGAGTTTTGCTACCGTCACCAATGTTATGAAACAACCAAGCAAGTGGTAAAATTATTAGGCATTCCAGAGGGAAAATACAGCCAAACGTTTCAATCGCGTTTAGCGGGTGATAAATGGTTAACTCCTTACACTGATGTTGAAGTTAATAAAATGCCCGAAAAAGGAATTAAAAAACTAGCCGTAGTAACCCCAGCTTTCGTTTCTGATTGTTTAGAAACTTTGGAGGAAATTGCAATGGAAGCTAATCACGAATTTAAAGAGCACGGCGGTGAAGAGTTCATGGCAATTCCTTGTTTAAACGATAGCGATGCATGGTGTCAAACGGTTGGAAACTGGATCAATGACTGGGCAACTGTAGAAAAAACAATCGCATAAATGGCTGTTTCCTCGGAAGAATTAGGAACACAAGACATCAAAAAACTTTTGATAAAACAAGCTGTACCTGCGTCGATAGGAATCTTATTCTTATCTGTCAATATCTTAATTGACACCATATTTGTGGGACAATGGATAGGCTCCTTAGCTATTGCAGCAGTTACTGTTGTGCTGCCCATTACCTTTTTAATTTCCTCGTTAGGAATGGCAATAGGTGTGGGCGGCGGCTCTGTTTTATCTAGAGCATTAGGAGCTAAAGATCATGAAAAAGCAAAGAGTACCTTTGCCAATCAAATCATGATGACCTTTGCTTTGTCTTCTGTTTTTTGCCTTTTAGGCATCTTTTTTAGCCGCGATATGCTTTTGCTTTTTGGTGCAAAGGGAGCGATCATTCAACCCGCAACTGAGTTCTTTAAACCCATTATTTTATCCGTTCCCTTTTTAGCGTTGTGCATGATGGGGAACAACATTATAAGAGCCGAAGGAAAACCTAAGTTTGCAATGATCGCCATGATTGTTCCTGCATTTTTTAATATTGGTTTGGATATTCTTTTTATCAAAGTCATGAATTTGGGTATGACCGGTGCAGCATATGCTACAGCCATCTCCTATTTTATGTGTTTTGTATTTGTACTTTGGTTCTTTCTTTTTAAAAGCGAAATAAAACCAAAAGCAATCCATTTTAAATTTAACTATCCTATTCTAAAGGAAATTAGCACACTTAGTTTTGTGACTTTTTCTAGACAAGGAGTGATTGCCATACTATCAATTATACTTAACCACACGTTATACACCTACGGTGGCGAGCACTCAATAGCAGTATACGGTATTATTAGTAGGATGCTCATGTTTGCTTTGTTCCCTATTTTGGGGATTACCCAAGGCTTTTTACCCATAGCCGGATACAATTATGGCGCACACAATTATGCAAGAGTGAAGGAAAGTATAAATGTATCAGTTACATATGCGGCGTTGCTTGCTAGTTTTATTTTTGTTGTCATATTATTTTATGCCACACCAATTGTTTCGATTTTTACTGATGATCAAGCGGTATTGAGCGAGACACCTAACGCATTACGCTGGGTTTTTGCCGCATCACCTATCATAGCGATACAATTAATTGGATCAGCCTATTTTCAAGCAGTAGGAAAAGCAAGAAAAGCGCTTTTATTGACCTTAAGTAAACAAGGCTTCTTCTTGATTCCTCTAGTACTCATTTTACCTAATTTTTTTGGTATTTTTGGTGTTTGGGTTGCTTTTCCAATCTCGGATGTCCTATCGACTTTACTCACAGCTTTTCTTCTGAGGAAAGAAATGAACAAAAATCTAAATTAAATAACAGATGGAATACTATAATTACTTAAAATCACTTCACCTCATCTTTGTAATTACATGGTTTGCAGGGTTATTTTATATTGTAAGGCTTTTTGTCTACCAGATTGAAGCAGCCGACAAACCTTCACCAGAAAAAGAAATATTACAAAAACAGTATAAAATCATGACCTACCGGCTTTGGTATATCATTACTTGGCCATCAGCAGTTTTAGCAAGCTTTTTTGCTTTTTGGATGTTATTTTTCACCCCAATGGGAAATGCATGGTTACAAATGCCTTGGATGCACGTAAAACTTGGCTTTGTTTTTGTGTTGTATTTATACCATGCAAAATGCCAACAAATCTATAATCAATTACAAAAAGACGAGGTAAAATACAGTACAAACTTTATGAGACTTTGGAACGAAGGTGCTACATTGATTCTTTTTGCCGTAGTATTCCTAGTTGTTCTAAAAAATGCCGTAAATTGGATTTACGGAGTTGCTGGAATTTTTCTTTTCTCCATTACTATCATGCTAGGGTTTAAATTTTACAAAAAAATAAGAGAAAAAAACCAATCTTAATTATGCTTAAAGGTTTCAAATTATCGATGCTTTCCCTACGAGTCCGAATTTTTCTTTCGATGATCGTATTGATAATTGTAGCTTCGATCTTACTCGCTTCGATTTCGATCATTCAATTTAAAAACGAAGCAAAAGAGTACCATCAAGAGCGATTAGAACGTAAAGAAAATGCAGTTAAAGAACATATTAATTATGTCCTTTCAACAACTACTTATCCATTAACAACCGATAATTTAGACCTTATTTTTAAGGACAAGATTCATGAGTTAGCTCAAATTCACAATATCGAAATCAATATTTACGATCTCGATGGGAATCTTTTAAAATCATCAAAAGAATCGTTCTCTGTAGATAAAGTATCTGCTCCTATTCCTAAATACATCTTAAAACTCGTTCGATCCTCCATCGAGAAAAGGTACGTTGATATCAAAACAATTGATGGTATAAAAAACAGATCTTCATTTACACAAATAAAAGACGAACGCTTCAAACCATTAGGTGTATTGAATCTACCTTACCTCGAAGATGACGGCTTTTACCAGAAAGAATTGAGTAGTTTTTTAATTCGGTTAGGACAAGTGTACTCTTTCATGCTACTAGTAGCTTTTGCCCTAGCCTACTTTCTATCATCCTACATCACTAAATCACTAAAAACGATATCTGACAAGCTAAATGAGACAAGTTTGAACCAGATAAATGAAAAAATTATTCTTGAAGCCAATAGCAAAGAAATTAATTTATTGATAAAAGCGTACAACCAAATGGTTGACGAGTTAGAAAAAAGTGCTGTAAAACTTGCCCAAAGCGAAAGAGAAGAAGCTTGGCGCGAAATGGCTAAACAAGTAGCACATGAAATTAAAAATCCTTTGACACCAATGCGCCTCACCGTTCAAAGTTTTCAAAGAAGATTTAATCCCGAGGACCCTCAAATAATTCAAAAAATGAAGGACTACTCCGAAACGCTAATTCAGCAAATAGACACAATGAGTGCTGTAGCATCTGCATTTTCGAACTTCGCTTCGATGCCTGTGCAAAAAAACGAGACCTTAAATGTGGTCGAAGTTGTTGAGCTGGCTTTGGATATCTTTAACGAAAATAATATTATCTTCGAAAAAGAATCACCTGAAATTATTTCGAAAATAGATCGAACACAGTTGGTTCGAATTATCACTAACTTGGTAAAAAACGCGATTCAGTCTATTCCCGAATTCCAAGAGCGAAAGCAAATTCGAGTCGTTGTCAAAAAACATCTGAACAACGTTTTGATCATGGTCGAAGATAACGGAGTTGGAATAAATCCAGTAGATGTGAACAGAATATTTCAGCCAAAGTTCACCACAAAAAACTCTGGAATGGGATTGGGTTTAGGTATTATCAAAAACATTATTGAAAATTACAAAGGAACAATTACCTTTGAAACAGAATATGGAAAAGGAACTCGCTTTATCGTTTCGCTTCCTATAATTAACTCTTAAACAAGTATTATGAACTACGAAAACATTCTAGTTGCTACAGAAAATAGTATTGCAACAATTACAATAAACCGACCAACAAAACTAAATGCTTTAAACAGAAAGACAATCGAAGAGCTACACCAAGCCTTTGAAAGTTTAGAAAAAAACTACGATACTCGTGTTATTATTTTGACTGGTAGCGGAGAAAAAGCTTTTGTTGCTGGGGCAGATATTGCTGAATTTGCACAATTTTCAGTAGAAGAAGGCGCACAACTAGCTGCTCAAGGACAAGAAATACTTTTTAATTTTGTCGAAAATTTAAAAATACCTGTGATTGCTGCCGTAAATGGCTTTGCATTAGGAGGTGGTTTAGAGCTTGCAATGTCATGCCACATAAGAGTAGCCTCTGAAAATGCTAAAATGGGATTACCTGAAGTTTCCCTAGGAGTTATTCCAGGTTATGGAGGAACGCAACGTTTACCACAATTGATTGGAAAAGGACGCGCTATGGAAATGATTATGACCGCCGGAATGGTAGGTGCTGATGAAGCTTATAGAACTGGATTAGTAAATCATGTAGTGCCACAAGCCGAAATTTTAGAATTTTGTAATGGCATCGCACAAAAAATTATGAAAAACTCACCTGTAGCGATTAGTAAAGCAATCAAAGCTGTAAATGCTAATTTTAAAGACGGTGAAAACGGATATGAAACCGAGATAAAATCGTTTGGAAAATGCTTTGGTACCGAAGATTTTAAGGAAGGAACAACAGCCTTTTTAGAGAAAAGAAAAGCGGCTTTTCCCGCAAAATAAGAGCGGAAAGTCCTGATCTACGAAAATGCAAAAACCACAACAACTCTTTTGTTTTACAAAGAGTTATTGTGGTTTTTAGTTTATCAGTGATAAATTTCTATCAATTAGATCGCAATTACCATTCACAAAAGCTAATTTTGCATTCAAATCAACATCAAAAATAAAAATCATGTCTTACGAACCAATATTTGCCCTTTTCTGGGAAAGAGTAAAACAAAGTATTGCAGATAAAACGTATTCTAAATTGACTTTGGCGAAGACCATAGGAGATACCGAAATCAAAAATATCTATGTACGTCCTGTTCTTTTAGAAAATGATGTGTTTATGCTTTCGCTAAGTACAAAATATAAAACAGAGGAGGTTGAAAGTTTTCATTCACTTGATGACGCCTATCCTATTTTGGCTTCTTACATTAACAATCCGTTCTTGACTGCTTTGTTGTTTACTACTGAAAACGATATTACTTTTAAACTTAATAAAAAAAGAGTAGGAAGCATTATTGAGCAAGCACCAACATTTAAAAGCGCTTCGGATGTTATACTAGAAATGCAACAAAAAGGCATCTCTATTTAATTATAGTGCAACAAGGTGCTGTTTTTATTGTGTAAAAAGCAGCACCTATTCTCTTTATTTTTCCCCTTCCAATTCTGCGTAAAATTGCGCAAGAAAACCTTCCATATAACGGTGTCTCTCTTGAGCAATTTTTTTTCCTGAAACGGTATTCATCTTATCTTTTAGCAACAACAATTTTTCGTAGAAATGATTTATTGTTGGCGCATTGTTATTTTTATATTCCTCTTTAGTCATTGCGGTATTTGGCGCAATATTAGGGTCGTACAGCGCTCTATTTTTAAAACCTCCATAATTGAAGGCACGCGCAATTCCGATGGCTCCAATGGCGTCTAAACGATCAGCATCTTGAACGATATCTAACTCTATCGAATTAAAGTCTCGAACCACCTTACCTCCTTTAAAAGAGATGTTCTCGATGATCTTAATCACATGATCAATAATTTCAGCAGAAACAGAGAGCGTATCTAAAAAATTCCTAGCCGTTTTAGGACCTATCGTTTCATCTCCGTTATGAAATTTACTATCGGCTATATCATGAAGCAATGCCGCTAATTGAACCGTTAGCAAGTCACTTTGCTCCTCTGCGCTTATTAACAAAGCGTTCTTGTACACGCGTTCAATATGAAACCAGTCATGGCCTCCTTCTGCTCCTGTAAGTTGTTCTTTTACAAAGGCGATCGTTTTTAGTATAATATCAGAATGTTGCATTACTTATTTTTTACAAAAAATGTTGATATTTAAGGCTATTGCTTTAAATATCAACATTTTTATTGTTTATTACTTTTAAAAAAACTTACAATCTTGCTGGTTCAACCCACTTAAAAATATGCGTTTCTTGCGGTATAACAATTCTTTCAGAAATTCTAGCCATACGAGCTGGTAATTTCATTAAGTAGTCACGCGCTTTTTCAGCCTCATCTGTTAAACCTGAGATTTTGTCTATTTCCCATTTGTTTATCAGTTTTTGCATTATCTCTACATAATCATTGGCAGTATAAACACCGATACGTTGTGCCGAATCAGAGAACAATTCGAAAGCCGAACTAATTTTAGCACCAGATTCTCTCAAGAAATGGGCAGGCATAACGATTTTAGCTTTCATCATGTATTGAAACGCAAGCATCATTTCGCTTGGATCAATTGAAAATTTGGTTTACAAATTCGCTGTAAGCATGGTGATGGCGCATCTCGTCACCAGCAATCATCTTACACATTTTTGCTAATTTTTTATCCCCGTAACTCTTAGCAAGTTGTGATACTCTGTTATGAGAAACATAGGTTGCTAATTCTTGAAAACTAGTATAAACGAAGTTCTTGTAAGGATCTCTTCCTGTACCAATGTCAAAACCATCATTGATCAGGTGTTGTGTAGTCATTTCGACCTCACGCATATTCACACGACCTGACAAATACAAGTACTTGTTTAGTAGATCACCATGACGATTTTCCTCTCCTGTCCACTGGCGAACCCACTGTGCCCAACCGTTGCGTTCTAAGTTATCGACACCCTCTACTTCCATCAACCAGTTTTCGTACGTTGGTAATGCTTCCTCGGTAATCATGTCACCTACCATCGCTACCCAAAAATCATAAGGCAAGTCCTTAGATATTTCGCGTAATTCCTTCACTTCTTCTAAAAAGTTATCACTTTCAGAATTTGGTAAAAAATCAGATGGCTGCCATATTTCTTCTACTGGTATTAAGTATTGATCTACATAGCTCGACACGTTTTTTTCCAAAAACTGCATTACTTCTAAACGTATGTTTTTTATTGACATTATATATATTTTAAAGTATTATTCCTTCTACTACAGCATTTTCAGCCTCTTGCATTAAATCTTCAAATACAAAATCACTCACTTTTAAAGGCTTATGAATTGCAAAGGTAAGATGATTTCCTAAACCAACTGGAAAAAAACCAAATTTAACCATTTTCCAACTATTGTTTATGCTAACTGGCACAACATAAGCAGATGGCGCTGCCTTACACAAAATTTTAAGACCCGTTTGCGAAAATGCTTTTGGCTGGCCCGTTTTGCTTCGCGTTCCCTCTGGAAAAATTACTGCTGATCGATTGTTGGCTTCGATATAATCACCTAACTTTTTAATTTCAGGTATGGCTTGTTTGGGATCTTTTCGATCAATCAAAGCAGATCCACCGTAACGCAAATTATACGAAACACTAGGTATTCCTTTTCCTAACTCTTTCTTACTTACAAATTTACAATGAAAATCACGCAAATACCAGATCATTGCAATAATATCGTACATACTTTGATGATTACTCACAAAAATAATTGGAGCATTTTTTGGAATACTTTCTACATTAGAAAATTTGTACGTTGTACCAACAATATTAGTGCACCTAACTAAAAAAAGATTTAGAAAATCAACACTTTTTTTATGAGCTTGGTAACCAAAAATTCTATAACATACCCATTGGATAGGGTGAAATAGAACAAGCGTAAGTCCAAAACACAAATAATAAATTACGGAAATGGGATACGAAATTAGCTTTTGCATTCTTAAAATAATTAGCTGCAAAAGTAACAAATAAATTTTTAGTGCTAATTAATTGGCAAATAATAATAGATTTAGTCTTTAATTGTACCTTTGCCAACCTTAATAACTGTACATAACCGCCTAAAATGAAGTTCACTTATCCAAAAAACGAAAAACTTAAAAGTAAAATCAGCATTGGATTATTGTTCACCGAGGGCAAATCAGTTTCAAAATATCC
>CAXBGV010000083.1:0-9644 GCA_963975235.1 uncultured Flavobacterium sp.
AGCAAGCTGCTGAGGCTTTGAAATTGACTTCTTCTGACATGAAAAAGCAGAAATTAATCGACGATATTATACCAGAACCACTTGGTGGAGCACATTACGATCGAGAGACTACTTTTAAAACAGTGGAGCATTATATACTGAAAGCTTATGATGAATTAAAAGATTTATCAACAGCTAATTTAATCGCCCAAAGAATGGATAAATACACTAATATGGGTGAGTTTAAAGAATAATCATTCAAAACAGAAGATTTAATCCGAAGCGGCGTCGTTTCGGATTTTTTTTTGGTTATGAACAAAAAATGATTACTTATAAACAATTATTTGTAATAACTCAAGAGTGATTTTTTTTAATTTTATCTTACTTTCGCTTCATGGAAAATTTCAAAAATATAAACCCGGTCAAGGTAGATAAATCTACTATTATTAGCCTCGAAAAAGGGAAATTACAACCGCAAGCTATAGAGCTAGAAGAGGCAGTATTAGGTGCCATGATGATTGATAAAAAAGGTGTTGATGATGTAATTGATATTTTACAACCAGATGCATTTTATAAGGAAGCCCACAAGCATATTTTTGAAGCCATAGTTCAATTATTTACAGATACTCAGCCAATTGACTTGTTGACTGTCTCATCTCAGTTAAAAAAGAATGCTAAGCTAGAATTAGCTGGCGGCGACTTTTATCTTATTCAATTAACACAAAAGATATCCTCATCTGCCCATATTGAATTTCATTCTCGAATAATTTTGCAAAAATTTATTCAACGAAGTTTAATTCGAATCTCAACTGAAATCATCGAAGATTCTTATGATGAAACTGCTGATGTTTTTGACTTGTTAGACAAAGCGGAGTCCAAATTATACGAAGTAACTCAAGGAAATATAAAACGTAGCTCTGAAACAGCCCAAAGTTTAGTGTTACAAGCTAAAAAGAGAATTGAAGAAATAGCTGGCCAAGAAGGATTAAGTGGTGTAGCAACTGGTTTCGATAAGTTAGATAAATTGACCTCTGGTTGGCAGCCAAGTGATTTAATCATTATAGCGGCTAGACCAGCAATGGGAAAAACTGCATTTGTACTGTCTATGGCTCGAAATATGGCTATTGATTTTAATATGCCTGTTGCCTTGTTTTCTCTTGAGATGGCATCAGTACAATTAATAACTCGTTTAATCTCATCTGAAACAGGCTTATCTTCGGAGAAGTTACGTACTGGAAAATTAGAGAAGCATGAGTGGGAACAATTAAGTACTAAAGTGAAAAATCTAGAAAAAGCACCTTTATTTATAGATGATACACCTTCTCTTTCTATATTTGATTTAAGAGCGAAAGCCAGACGTTTGGTTTCTCAGCATGGGATTCGAATTATTATTGTTGATTACTTGCAGTTGATGACCGCAGGTGGAAATAGCAAAGGTGGTGGAAACAGAGAACAAGAGATATCTACAATTTCCCGAAATTTAAAAGCATTAGCTAAGGAATTAAACGTTCCAGTCATTGCTCTTTCTCAGCTGTCGCGTGCTGTTGAAACGCGTGGATCTAGTAAACGACCTTTGCTTTCTGACCTTCGTGAATCGGGTGCGATTGAGCAAGATGCCGATATTGTATCGTTTTTGTACCGTCCGGAATATTATAAAATCGACGAATGGGATGATGACGAAGCTTCGCCAACAGCTGGTCAAGCAGAGATTATGATCGCTAAGCACCGTAATGGTAGTATCGAAAATGTGAGATTAAAATTTATTGGACATTTAGGTAAGTTTGATAATCTTGATGACTACGGTAGTGGTTACGATGATTTACCGTCCTCCATGAATCAAGATGATAACCCTTTTGTTACTAAAAATTTACCTTCGGCTCATGAAGCCTTTGGAAGTAATTTAAACGATGATGACGACGATAATGAAATGCCATTTTAATTTTATTTCAAGAGTTATTTCTGTTTTTGTGCTAGTCATTCTGCTATAATTTGTTTTTTGTTGTGTTAAAACGCTACAAATTTGTAGTTTAGCAAAACTATTGATGTGTTTTTAACAATTAACTAATAAAACCAAAAATATGGAAGAAAGAAAATCTCCTATAAATGTTGCTGTTCCTGTAAAGACTGCAGCGGCGTGGACAAAAAATCACAGAGATGATAGTACTCTTGAAAGTTCAAAAAAAAGAGTGAATTCCTATCTCATACCTAGAGAAACGCTAGAAATGGTTTTGAAATTAGATACATCTAAAATTAGAGCTTACATAGGTATGAATGATAAAAAAGAAAGTACATTAATTTTTGTAGGCGCTGAATTAGAAGATGCAACTGGTGTATACCGTGATGTTTTTGGTACGGAAACACTAGCCGAAGGAGAGGTAGAATCAAATGTTGTCTATGATTTTTCTGAACCTAATCCTCCTTATCAAGGAGATGACGAAAGTATATTAAATTAAAATACGATCTTGGATTCAATTTTCATAAATATCGGATATATACTACTGCTTTTAAACGCAGTCTTATATTGCACTATTTTTTTAAAACAAGAAAAATCATTTAAGATCTTCACAATTTATCTTTTAGCTACAATTTTTATTCAAATGGCTTCAAAAGTAGTGTCGATTGTACATGGAAATAATCTTTTTTTATCTCATTTCTATTTTATTGGCCAGTTTATACTGCTTGGTTTGTTTTTTAAAAATTTATATCAATCCAAAATCCAAAAAATCGCTGCAAATTGGATCATACTAATTGGGTGCTTTATTTTAGTTACTCAATATGTATTGCAACCCGAAGTTTTTTTTAAATTTAATTTATTTGAAATATTTTTCACTTCTTTTTTAATTATCCTATTCGCCGGAATACATTTATATAATTTGCTTACAGAAAAAAAAGTTTTTTATTATACTACAATAGGGATTTTATTATACTTATCTGGTAGTACAATCCTTTTCTTTGTGGGGAATCTAACAGCTGTCTTAAGTACAGAATATAAGTTTTTGCCTTGGACTCTAAATGCGCTGTTGATAATAGTATACCACATTTTTATTTTATTTGAATGGAAAAAAATGTTTTACAAAAAAGCAATTACTAGATCAAAATGAAAATTAACCCGTTTTATGAAAAAGAGATTGTTTCAATCATTTTATACACTTCCTTATTTTTTATCATAATAGCTTTAGGATTGATCTTGTTTTTTTATTTTTCTAGAAAAAAAATAGTTCAAAAGGAATTAGAGAAAAGAGACTTAGAGATAAAGCATCAAAAAGAACAATTACGTGCAATTATTATTACTCAAGAAACGGAACGCAAAAGAATTGCCCAGGACTTGCATGATGATATTAGTTCTAAACTTAATGTGGTATCGTTAAACAGTCATTTGTTAAATAAAACAGGTTTGACAAAAGCTGATACGCTCCAAATAACAACCAATATCATTGAGCTAACAGCAAAAGCATTGCAAAGTACCAGAAGAATTGCTCATGATTTATTACCACCTGTTTTGGATAAATTTGGATTAGATGCAGGTATCGAAGAACTCTGTTCGGATTTTAATAAAACGAAAGCAGTTCAGGTCGAATATGTGAACAACATTGTTTTTGATGAGGAGGACAAAAATAAAAATTTGCATTTGTTTAGAATATTGCAAGAGTTAATGAATAATTCCCTTAGGCACGGAAATGCTACTGTGATAACAATTTTATTTGAAATTGATGGGGATAAAAAGGTTTGTAGGTACGCTGACAATGGACTTGGCTTTGATACAAATGATAAAAGTATTCAAAGCGGACTTGGAATGAAAAACATTCGAAGTAGGGTTGATTTTTTAAATGGCTCTATACTAGTTAGCTCGAGCCTTAATAATGGTATTAATGTTGTTTTACATTTTTAAATCATGCGCGATACGATCAAAATAGTTTTAGTAGATGACGAAGTTTTATTTCGAAAAGGAATATTATTTTTATTGGATAGAGAAGAAAACATAAAAGTGGTACATGAAGCCTCGAATGGTGTAGAACTGCTAGACTATTTAAAACAAGCTGTAGTACTGCCAGATATTGTTATGACAGATTTGAAAATGCCTCTGCTTGATGGCGTTGAAGCAACTAGAATACTTCATGCCGAATTCCCTACTATTAAGGTTGTCGCATTAACGAGCTACGATTCTATCTCTTTTGTCAGGAATATGATCGATATGGGAGCAGCATCTTACATCGTAAAAAATGCTACTCCACAGGAATTAATTACCACTATTAGAGAAGTAGGTGATAAAGGATTCTTTTACAATGATAATGTTTTACGAATCCTCCAAGATGATGGTACTGCAAATAAAAAAGCTAGAAATAATGGTAGCAACCATTTTTTAACAAACCGCGAGGTTGAAATTTTACAATTAATTTGTGATCAGAAAACTACTGCAGAGATAGCGGATGTATTATTTATAAGCCCTCGCACTGTAGAAGGACATAGGAATAATTTATTATTAAAAACTGAATCTAAAAACATTGCAGGTTTAGTTGTATATGCTATCCAAAATAATATCGTAGCAACATATTAGTAGTCGTTTTATTCTTTCATAAATTGTATAGCCATGACGTAATAGATTACTATTGTTATAATTAAAATTAAAATTCCTATCCTTTTTAATGTTGTCATGTTTATAATTTGAATATGTGTAAAATTATAGTATTATCGCTAGGCTAATGTATTTAAATCTCCAAACGTGGGTATGCGTGTAAATACTCGATTTTACAAATTAAGGCAAGGACTTTTTTCTCAGAATATAATTTTGTGTTTGTTTAATTGTAGAGTTATAATTGGTATCTTGTCATAAGTTACAACTGGTTATATATAGGAAATGCGCGCAAGAATAAACTCTTTAAAACTTATGGTAAATCTAAAAAAAGCGATTTTTTTATTACTACTTTTCACTGCTTCAATCGCTAAAGCTTCTTACATCTTAGTACCAATGGATGATACCACGCAGCAGAATCATCTTAAGGCATATGGTATTACTTTTTGGTGCTTATCAAAGGAATACAAAGCGAGTTGGTTGCTCAATTATAGAGGAGGTTCTTTCCTTTTACCAGATGCACAAGAGATTAGAAAGGAATGTCAAATAAGAGGTGTGAGTTTTGAGATTTTGTCAGATAGTGAGGAGGAGAGTATCTTAAATCAAATAGCCAGTCCTTCTCAGAATATGGAGTCGGTTGTACTTGAAAAAGCACCAAAAATTGCAGTGTACACTCCTAAAGGTAAAATGCCATGGGACGATGCTGTAACCTTAGTTTTAACCTATGCTGAAATTCCTTTTACAGCAATCTATGATGAAGAGGTTTTAAGTGATCAACTTGTTCTGTACGATTGGCTACATTTGCACCATGAAGATTTTACTGGGCAATATGGTAAGTTTTTTGGCTCTTATAAAAACGTACCTTGGTACATCGAGCAGAAAAAGGAAGCTGAAAGTTTAGCTACCAAGTTGGGTTTCTCTAAAGTTTCAGAGGAAAAAGGTGCTGTTGCCAAAAAAATTCGTGATTTCGTAGTTGGAGGCGGTTTTATGTTTGCGATGTGCTCTGCAACAGATAGTTTTGATATTGCTTTAGCTGCTGATGGTGTTG
Organism: uncultured Flavobacterium sp.; assembly: GCA_963975235.1. Classification (GTDB taxonomy): domain Bacteria; phylum Bacteroidota; class Bacteroidia; order Flavobacteriales; family Flavobacteriaceae; genus Flavobacterium. Next base: position 5,598 of record CAXBGV010000083.1, read on the forward strand.
ATATTTGTGAACCAATGTTTGATGGCGATGCTAGCGAGGCTAATTATCAATCGAGATTGAACTACGCAAATTCTTTTGCATTCAAAGATTTCATTTTAGAGCGAAGACCAGAAAAATATGAGTTTTCAGATATTGATATGACCGAGGTTAGAAAACTACCAATGGATAAGGATTATTTTAGTCTGATGGAATTCTCGGCTAAATGGGACCCTATTCCATCTATGTTATGCCAAAATCATACTCAAATTGTGAAAGGCTTTATGGGACAAACTACCGCTTTCAATTCTGCTGTGGTCAAGTCTAATGTTTTAGTGATGGGAACTTGTGAGATAAATGGAGAAGCCAGATATATTCATGGTCAAAAAGGGAAAGGTATGTTTACTTTCTATGGAGGACACGACCCTGAAGATTATCAGCATCAAGTAGGTGATCCTACCACTATTTTAGATTTACATCCTAGTTCTCCAGGTTATCGATTAATTCTAAACAATGTTTTATTTCCTGCCGCAAAAAAAAGAAAGCAGAAGACTTAAAATTGTAATGCAAACAATCTGATTTAAATAAATTCAAATAATGTTTTACCACGATATTTTAAAAGAAATACAGCAAGAATTACGAGAATTTCCCTCAATAGGAAGTATTACCACAACGATACCTGAACTTGCTAAAATTAATCCAAATAAATTCGGTATGCATCTCACTACAATAGATGCAGAGGATTTCGGTATTGGTGATAGCCAAGAACGATTTTCAATTCAAAGTATATCAAAAGCGTTAACGGTGGCGTTGGCTTTTTCTTATCTTGACGAGAACATATGGAAAAGAGTAGGTGTCGAGCCTTCTGGTACGGCTTTTAATTCTTTAGTGCAATTAGAATATGAAAAAGGTATTCCCAGAAATCCCTTCATAAATTCAGGTGCGATTGTAATCGCTGATATGTTACTAACTTGTTTAGAAAATCCCAAGGAAGATTTTTTACAATTTATACGAATGATTTCAGGAAGTAAAACAATCGAGTATAATAGTGCTGTTGCACAATCAGAAAAAGATAATGGTTATAGAAATTCGGCATTAGCTAATTTTTTAAAGTCTTTTGGAAATATCGATAATAATGTAGATGATGTTTTGGATTTCTATTTTCATCAATGTTCAATAGAGATGAATTGCCAAGAGCTAGCGAATTCTTTTTTCTTTTTTGCAAATGAAGGAGAGACGAAGGACAAAAATAAGATTTTGACAAAAAGTCAAGTAAAAAGGCTTAACGCCTTAATGCAAACTTGTGGTTTTTATGATGAGTCGGGCGAATTCACTTATAAAGTAGGTTTACCAGGTAAGAGCGGCATTGGAGGTGGCATTGTAGCACTCTATCCTAAAGTTTTCGTTGTTGCAACTTGGTCTCCTAAATTAAATAAAAAGGGAAATTCAGAGTTAGGAATGCATGCCTTAGAAGCGCTAACAACTAAAACTGGTATGTCTGTTTTTTAAATTAGATGTACTTTTGTAAAGCAGTAAATAGATGTGTAACGGTTGTATCATACCGACGAGGCAAATTGTGATAGAGTATCTGTAGTTTAATGTGCGTCTAATTTTAAGTTTAATGGATAGTGGTTAAAGTAGATTATTATCTAAAATGCAACTGGTACAAATACCCGTTTTCATCTGTAGCAATAAGCCTCTTTGTAGCAGCTGACCAATCAACGATGATATCTATTTTATTCTTTCCTTTTATATTTAAAGTTCCAAGGCCTGCATTCCCCTCTATAATTACTTCTCCGGTAACTAAATTCCCGTCTTCATCTGTTCCTTCAACAAATCGGCTTTGAACTTTTTTTACCTTTTTTTCTTCTTTTTCTTTCGTTTGTATCGTTGGATTTTCTGCATCGCTATCCTTTTTCATTCGGAAGTCTTGATATTGAAAAGTAGTGTTCTGCAGAGGCATTGGTTCAGTCTGACTTTTTTTCTCTTTGCAAGAGAAAGTACCTACTGTAATTGATAGCAAAATGATTGTGACCTTTTTTGAGTTCATTATTATTATCGTATTTTTAGACAAGCGGATAGTACTAGTTACCTTATTCTTATTGGTAAGAGATTATTTTAGTCTCAGTGAAATAAGATATGAGTACATTAAATTTTAATCCAATTGCTGGCAATCCAATCTGCTATTTTTTCCTTGTTTGTTTCATGTTCTAGCACTGCGTGCTGCAAAAAAGTTTCTACCTTTTGAAAATTACCTTTTGTTTTTGGAAGTTTGTAGTCGTTAAGGAACTGATTACAAAACTGTAAAACTTCAGCTTCTACGATTTTATCTACAGTTATTTGTGGATAGTCTACATTTAGATCGTTACTGTTACTAGTAATACCTTTTTTAAGATAGCCTGCATATGCTAAATCCTCGCTGTTAAATTGATACATGATGTGTTATTAAATGTTGAGCCTGACAAATTTAAAAGGAATTTGAATCACTTGATTACGGGAAACCTCATTTGCGTTATTTTTTAGTGAAAAAATTAAACTTGTACTCATAACATATCTTAACTTAGTTTTTACAAAAAATCTACTTTCATGAACTTACTTTTTCTTCTTAGAGATTAAGCCTTTAATTCAATTATGATGTGGATTGATCTTCACATCTCCTGGGATTACGTTAGTGAAGTAAATATATTAATCTAAAATGCCTATCAAAATACATTAAAGTAATATTTACTATAAATAAAGTCTAAATAATGTGTCTCAATATTGGGAGCTTTCATTAAGGATACGAATTCATCAATACTAACCTCAAAGTATTGATGGATTGCCAAAAGTTTAAATTCTATCTCAAGTATAAGTGTGATTTCATCGTAATCAACTGAAATTATATTTCGGCTATTAACAAGATATCTTTTCATCGCGCTAATTAATTTTCGCTAAAATTAAAAGTAATAAAGAGAACTCTTTTACGGGAAACCGTAAAATGGAAAAATAAAATTAAAAATACAATTTACTCATTGTTTCACTTGGGCTGTAGGATCTTATTTTTGCTACTTATATTAGAAAGTAATTACATTTTTTTTAAGATATCTAATACTACGCTAGTACTCTTTCTATTCTGTGTTAATGCCGGTACTAAATATGTAGTATCCTTAGTTTAGGAAATTGTTTTTTTCTGGTGTTTCAATAATTATTAAAGTACAGACTATTATACTCTAAATTTGTTGCAGAGCTTTGTATTTATACAGGCAATATAATGTCAGCCTTAAATCCTTTATTTAATTCAGTTGTAAAAGTTATACTTCCTTTTAGTGCTCTTAATCTGTTTTCTATATTATGCAGTCCATTTTTTGTAGGAGCATTTACTAAATTTGCGCCAATCCCATTATCAGCATATTTAATGATTATCGTTTTTTCGTCATTTGCAAATGATACTACAGCTAGACTACAGTTACTATGCTTTTTCATATTTACTAGCAGTTCTTGTAGCACTCTATAAACTGTAATTTTATACTCATCTGCTAATGTCGCCCATGCGATTGCATCGATATTATTAATGATGACATTAGTAGAAGTTGTGTTAAAACCAAAAAGCATATCTTTTAATTGCTGGTTAAACTGTACCCCCGTATTAATATTGCTGTTCTCAATTGATATATTACGTGTGAGATTGTAAATAGTATCAAGATTTTGAAGCATTGCTTCTTTATTTTTAACTGATGATAAGTCTTCATGCTCTACAAACTTTATCATTTGGTAAACATCATTAGCTAGCTCGTCATGTAGTTTTTTCGCAATTTGAAGTTCGGTCATATAGGAAACTTGTATTTTTTCCTTTCTGTTTTTTCGAGTCAAATAGATGTAGATGTATGTAGTTACAATTAAAATTATTACCACTAACAGTCCCATTCCGTAAGTCTTGTATTTTTGTACTTCTAGTTGTAGTAAATTTTCAACCTTTTGTTGTTTTAATCGCTTGTTTTCTTCTTTCTCTTTTGTGGAGTCGTATTTGATTTTAGCGAAGGAGTTTTTTGATTTTTGGCGGACTGCAACAATGCTGTCATTAATTTTTATGTA